>JAUMBN010000205.1:0-5325 GCA_032119675.1 Solirubrobacteraceae bacterium
TCGCCCTCATCTACGACGGGGTCGCCTATGCGCTCGACGAACACCTGGCGCGTATGGAGCTGTCGGCCCGCAACCTGAGACTCGACTTCGACGCCGCGGCGATGCGCGCCGACACGCTCGCGCTCCTCGCCTCGCCGGGCGAGCTGCCCGCCCGGGCCGTCGTGCGGCTCGTGGCCACCCGGGGCGGCCGGCGGATCGTGCTCGTCGAGGAGATCCCCCAGGCTGCCCCCGCGATCTCGCTGGTGACCGTCGAGCATCGCCCGACACCGCTCCTGGAGGCCATCAAGTCGCTCTCCTACGCTCCCAACATGCTCGCCACCCGCCTGGCCGCCGAGCGTGGGGCCGATGATGCCCTGCTGGTGACCCCGGAGGGCGTGGTGCTGGAGCTCCCGCGCCAGAGCTTCGGCTGCTCGCTCGACGGCGAGACGCTGGTCACCCCGCCGCTGAGCGCCGGGGTGCTCGACTCGATCACGCGCCGCCGCGCCCTGGAGAGCGGCCTGGTGCAGGAGCGGGCGATCTCGACCGCCGACTTGGCCGGGGCGACCGAGGCCTTCGTCGCCGGCACCACCGTCGAGATCCAGCCGGTTTCCTCGATCGACGGCCGGGAGCTTCCCGCACCCGGTCCGCTGACCGCCGAGCTGCGCGAGCGCGTCGGCGAGGCGATCGCCGCGGAGCTGGCCCGGTGAAGGTCGTCACCGTTATCGGCAACCGGCCGCAGTTCATCAAGGCCGCCGCCGTCTCCGGGCCGCTGCGCGAGCGCCACGAGGAGCTGCTGGTCCACACCGGCCAGCACTACGACGACGAGCTCTCCACGATCTTCGTCGAAGAGCTGGGGATACCCCGGCCGGAGGTCGAGCTTGGTATCGGCGGGGGCACCAATACCGAGCAGACCGGCCGCATGCTCGAGGCGCTGGGGCCGCTGCTGGCCTCGGAGGCGCCCGACGCCGTCCTGGTCTACGGCGACACCAACTCGACCCTCGCGGGCGCCCTGGCCGCAGCCCAGGCGCAGGTACCGGTCGCCCACGTTGAGGCCGGCATGCGCTCCGGGGACATGACCATGCCCGAGGAGCTCAACCGCATCCTCACCGACCACGCCTCCGACCTGCTCCTGTGCCCCTCGCAGGTGGCGGTCGAGAACCTGGCCATTGAGGGCCTGGGCGCCCGGGCCGAGCTGGTCGGTGACGTGATGGTCGACGTCGCCGAGCTGATCCGCCCGCGCGCGGCCAAGGATTCGGAGCCGCTCGAGCAGGCAGGAGTGGAGCGAGGCGGCTACGTGCTGGCTACCGCCCACCGCGCGGCCAACGTCGACGACCCCGAGCGCCTCAACGGCCTCGAGGCCGCCGGGGTCAAGGTGCTGCCCCCACTCGGCTATCCGGCCTTCACCGCCCTGCTGCTCGGGGCCAGGGCGGTGCTGACCGATTCGGGCGGTGTGCAGAAGGAGGCCTACCTCGCGGGCATCCCGTGCGTGACGATGCGTGATACCACCGAGTGGGTGGAGACCGTCGACCTGGGGTGGAACCACCTGGTCGACCTCGACGCCGAAAAGGCGCTAGCCGCGCTTCAGGAGCAGCCCTCGGGCGCGCGGCCGGCCGTCTACGGCGACGGCCGTGCCGGCCACCATGTGGTCGAGGCGATCGGTCAGCTGGCCGGCTGACCGAGGCGCAGGAAGGCCACCCCGGCCGCGGTGAAGGTCTCCGGCGCGGTCGCTCCGCGGCCGTCCAGCACCGCCCGGACGCCAGGGTAGTCGGCCGGGTCGAGCGTCGCGTATTCGGGGTGGTCGGCCTGGACGATGATCGCGTCCACATTGCCGCCGTCCCACGGCTCGAAGCCGAGCGCTTCCAGCTCGGCGGCGTCGTAGAGGGGGTCGGCGGCGACCGGTCGTGCCCCCGCACGCTCCAGCTCCGCGGCCGCCGGGAATGCGCCGCTGAATGCCGTCTCCTTCACGCCGCCGCGGTAGGCGACGCCGAGGATCAGCACCGTCTTTCCGTCCAGCCCGCCAAGGGCCTCGCCGAGGCGGGCAACGGCGTGGGCGGGCATCGCCTCGTTTACCTCGCGGGCCGCAGCGGGCAGCGTCGCATCCGGGTCGCCCTCCAGGTAGAAGCGGGGGTAGACGGGGATACAGTGGCCGCCGACGGCGATGCCCGGCCGGTGGATGTGGCTGAAGGGCTGGCTGTTGGCCGCCTCGATCACGCGGTCGACGCTCACGCCCTCCTGCTCGGCGAATCGGGCCAGCTCGTTGGCGAAGGCGATGTTGAGGTCGCGGTAGGTGGTCTCCGCGAGCTTGGCCATCTCGGCCGCCTCGGCCGAGCCCATTCCCCACACCTCGGCGTCGAGGAACTGGCCGTAGAGCTCGACCCCGCGCGCCTCGCCCTCCGGGCTGAGGCCACCGACGAGCTTGGGGTATGTGGCCAGGTCGGCGAAGACCCGGCCGCTGAAGACCCGCTCGGGGCTGAAGACGAGGTGGAAGTCGACTCCCTCGGTCAGCCCGGAGGCGGCCTCCAGGCCCGGGCAGATGCGCCGGCGGGTGGTGCCAACCGGCACTGTCGTCTCGAAGCTGACAGTCGTGCCGGCCTGCAGGCCCGCGCCGATCGCCTCGACCACGGCGTCGAGAGCCGTCCAGTCGGTGGTTCCGTCTTCGCGGGTCATCAGCGGCGGCACGGCGATCACGAGGTCCGGCCCGGCGGCGACGGAAGCGGTCGTGTCGGTGGTGGCGGTGAGGGTGCCGGCGCCGACCGCCCTTGCGAGGCGCTCGGCCAGTTGTGCCTCCCCGGGGAACGGCTCGTTCCCGGAATTGACGGTGGCCACGACCGCCTCGTCGATGTCGCAGCCGGTCACCGTATGGCCGGCGCCGGCGACCTGGACGGCCAGCGGAAGCCCGATCTTCCCCAGCGCTACTACGACCGCGTTCATGCGCTCGCGCCGGGTACGGCGGGGGAGACGGTCTGCCCGGAGGCCGCCGACTCCAGCACCGCCTCGGCGCCGGCGATCGCCCCCAGCCCTTCCTCGAGGGTGACCACGCCGCTCTCACCGTCTCCGCCGAGCAGCGCCATGAAGGCCTCGAGCTGCACCTGGAGCGGCTCGCGGCGGGAGATCGCGTAGCGGGTCATGTCGCCCTCGCTGACGCCTCGCAGCGACTGGGTCGCGTCCCACTCGCTGGTGACGCTGCCGTTGGCGTAGAAGGTCAGGTCGGCGGTGAGGGTGTCGGCGACGAGCATGCCCAGCTCGCCGAGGATCCGCGTGCGGCGCACCTTGGTTGGGGAGAGCCAGTCGACGACGCAGTTGAAGCTCACGTCGCTCTCCAGGTCGCCGGTCACCAGCACCATGTCCTCGTGCTCGCGTCCCATCCGGTGCTGGGTCTGGGCGGCAAGGCTGCGGATCGGCGCTCCGCCGAGCCAGCGAACGAGGTCGAGGTCGTGGGTGGCGAGGTCCTTGACCACGCCGACGTCGCGAATGCGGTCCGGGAACGGGCCGACGCGCTCGGTGGCGATCAGGAAGAGCTCTCCGAGCTGGCCGTCGCGCACGCGGCGGCGAAGCTCGATCAGCGCCGGGTTGCAGCGCTCGACATGGCCCACGGCACCCTTCACTCCGGCCTTCCCGACCACCTCGATCAGCTCGGCGCCCTCGGCGGCGCTGGCGGCGATCGGCTTCTCCACGAGCACGCTGACCCCGGCGCCGGCCAGCTCGGTCACCGCGGCGAGGTGCTCCTCGGTCGGCACGGCGACAATCGCGAAGTCGGGGCTGCCGGCGGCGAGCAGCTCGGCGATCGAGCCGTAGAGGAGTGAGGGGTCGCCGACGGCGCCGTGGAGGTCTCCGGCCGGGTCCACGGCGCCGGCGAATTCGACGCCCGGGGTGGACTGGAGCAGCCGCGCGTGGTGGCGGCCGATCATCCCGAGCCCGAGGACGGCGCCGCTCAGCGCGCCGCCGTCGGCACGCGTGGAGTTCGAGGCGGACACGACGTCATTAGGGTATCCGGGATGGCTGACCCCTCTGCACCGGGCCTTGTGCTCGATCCGGCCGCCGAAATAGGCGAAAACGTCGTATTCGGCGCCAATGTCACCGTTCACGCGGGCGTGCGGCTCGGCGACGGCGTGAGGGTCGGGGACAACGCCGTCCTGGGCAAGCCGCCGGTCCTCGCCGAGAGCTCCGCCGCCGGCTCGGGCGACGCCGGCCCGCTGATGGTCGGTGAGGGAGCCGTGATCAGCACCGCGGCGGTCGTCTTCGCCGGCGCGACCATCGGTGCCGGCTCGATCGTCGGTGACCAGGCCTACGTGCGCGAGCGTGCGGTGATCGGCGAGCGCTGCGTGATCGGCCGCGGCAGCTGCGTCGACAACGACGTCACCCTCGGCGACCGCGTCTCGGTCCAG
Source organism: Solirubrobacteraceae bacterium (assembly GCA_032119675.1). Taxonomy (GTDB): domain Bacteria; phylum Actinomycetota; class Thermoleophilia; order Solirubrobacterales; family Solirubrobacteraceae; genus F1-60-MAGs163. The sequence goes on from JAUMBN010000205.1 coordinate 4,365, forward strand.
ACCGGCGTCTACCTCGCCTCGCGCTCCACCGTCGGCAGCGACGCCTTCGTCGGCCCGGGCGTCACCTTCACCAATGACCGCTTCGTAGATGGTTCCGACGCGCCGCTGGTCGGCCCTACGCTCCGCGACGGCGCCCGTGTCGGCGGCGGCGCCGTGCTGCTTCCCGGCGTGGAGATCGGCGAGGACGCCTTCGTCGCCGCCGGCGCCGTGGTTACCGCCAACGTGCCCGCCGGCAAGCTGGCGATCGGCGTGCCGGCCCGGATCACCGGCGACGCACCGCCCCGCAGCGCGTAGGTGCCTCCGCCGGCCCTTGGGTCCGGACCTGGGTGCTCAGGCCGGCAGTCCGAAATGCGGCTTCAGGCCGGCGGCCCGGAGCCGTTCATCCAGACGATCTGGTCGTTGCCGGGGCCGACGCCGACCAGGTTCACCGGAACGCCGACGAAGTCCTCGATGAAGGTGATGTAGTCGCGCGCGGCCTGCGGGAGCTCCTCGGGCGTCCGCGCGCCGCTGATGTCCTCGGACCACCCCTCAAGTTCGGTGTAGATCGGCTTCACGTGGTGGAGGACCGACTGGTGGTACGGGAACCGGTCGAGCCGCGCGCCGTCACCGCCATCCGCGGTCTCGTAGGCGATGGCGACGGGCAGCACTTCCTGGCCGCCGAGCACGTCGAGCTTGGTGATCGAGAGCGAGGTCAGCCCGTTGATCCGGGAGGCGTACCTGAGCGCCACGAGGTCCAGCCAGCCGGTCCGCCGCGGGCGCCCGGTCGTGGTGCCGAACTCACCGCCCTTCTCGCGCAGCGCCTCGCCGGCCTCGTCGTCGAGCTCGGTGGGGAACGGGCCGGCGCCGACGCGGGTGGCGTAGGCCTTGGCTATGCCCCAGACCTCGCCGATGTCCTTCGGCCCGACCCCGGTGCCCACGCAGGCGGCGCCCGCGATCGGGTTGGAGGAGGTGACGAACGGGT
>JAUMBN010000206.1:0-6423 GCA_032119675.1 Solirubrobacteraceae bacterium
TCAGGCTCCACGTCCGCTCGGTCGACAAGGTTCCGCGGATGGTCGACTACGTGGTCCCGTCAGGGGTGCGGATCGGCGACGCCGACCGGGTGAGGCTGGGGGCGTACCTGGCCGAGGGAACAACCGTCATGCACGAGGGATTCGTGAACTTCAACGCCGGCACCCTGGGAGCATCGATGGTCGAGGGTCGCATCAGCGCCGGGGTGCTGGTGGGCGCCGGGAGTGATCTTGGGGGCGGCGCGTCCGTGATGGGCACCCTCTCGGGCGGCGGCAGCGAGGTGGTCACGGTTGGCGAGGAGTGCCTGCTCGGCGCCAACTCGGGGATCGGGATCTCGCTCGGGGACGGCTGCGTCGTCGAGGCCGGGCTGTACCTCACGGCCGGGACCGTGGTTTCCATGCCCGACGGCAGTGAGTCCAAGGCGCTGGAATTGAGCGGGCGGGACGGCCTGCTCTTCCGTCGCAACAGCCTCTCGGGGGCGGTCGAGGTTCTTCAGCGCCAGGGAAACTGGGGCGGCCTCAACCCTGAGCTTCACGGTAACTGAGCGTTCAAGCCTCCAGCCGGGAGGCGAGCTCGGGCCCGAGCCGCCCCCGGTAAACCTCGTGGGCCTCTCCGGCGAGGTCGACATGGAGGTCCTCGCCTACCGTGACCGTGAGCGCGCCCCCATCCATCTCGACCGTTACCTCATCGCCGGCGCCACGCAGGACGTAGTCGACCGCGGCGCCGCAGGCACCGGTGCCGCTCGCGGTCGTCTCCCCCACGCCTCGCTCAAAGATGCGCGCCCGAATCGTTCCCGGCCCGGTCTCGGTCCACCAGCTCACATTGGTCCGGCCCGGGAAGATCTCGGCGTTCTCGATCACCGGCCCAGGGATGGACAGGTCGAGGGCCTCCAGTGCATCGGGTTCGGCAATCCGGATCGCGCACTGTGGGTTTCCGATCGATATGTGCTGGAAGGCCCAGAGCTCTCCGCCTGCGGCTACCGTGCCCCGTCCGTCGGGATCGCCGTTGGGGTATTGGCCCGATGAGAGCACGGCTCGGCCCATGTCAACCTTCGCCCGATCGTCGGCGAGGATCTCGGCCCTCACCTCGCCTGCAGGAGTTGCCAGTGCGAAGCGTGAGCCCGGAGTGCGTCCCTCGCGGTGCAGGTAGAGAAATGCCTGCCGGGCGCCGTTTCCGGAGAGTTCGGCCTCCGAGCCATCAGGGTTGAAGATCCTCAGCGAAGCGACCGATCCGCCGTCCGGGGGCTCATCCAGAAGGAGCACCCCATCCGCGCCGATTCCGCGGTGGCGGTCGCAGAGGAGTCCCACGTTTCGGGGGGTGGGCCGGAAGTCACTGGTGGCTCGGTCGACGATCACGTAGTCGTTTCCGAGCGCCTCCCACTTGGCGAACTCCATCGGGTGAGCCTATTCCTGCTGCCCAAGGAGCGTCTCTGCGATCTGCGCAGCGGCCTCAGCCTCGGTCGTGTTCGACAGGTCGATGAGCCGGGTATCGGGAAGGCGGCGGACCCAGGTCAGCTGCCTCTTCGCGTAGCGGCGGGTGCGGAGCTTCATCTCTTCGATCTCGCCTGCGGGGAGTTCGTCGAAGCCGATGATCCTGCGGGCCGTGGCTGAAGCGCGGCCCTGCGCTGCGCGCACCTCGTCGGCGGCGCCGGCGGCAACCATCGCGTCAACCCGCTCGTCTATCCGGCGGTACAGCTCCTCGCGGGTGCGAACCAGGGCGAATCGCAGGGTTGGATGCCGAAGTGGTGAGTCCCAGAACCCTTCCCCAGGTTCCGGCCGGTCTCCCGATTCGGCAAGGGCCAGAGCGCGTGCGGAACGGTAGTGGTCGGCAGGGTTGATCTGGGCGGCAGCCTTCGGTGCGAGACGCTGGAGCTGCCCATGGAGGCTGGCTGTATCGCCGGGCTCAACGATCGCGGTCCCGCCCGCCGGGGGGCGCATCTCGAGCTCGGTGAGGGCCGCCTGCATGTAGAGGCCGGAACCGCCGATAACTAACGGCCGGCATCCCGTGGCGAGGGCTTCGTCGATGGCGGCGTGCGCCTCCCGGGCAAAGCGGCCCGCGCTCATGGCATCGTCCAGGGCGTGGCTGGCCACGAGAAGGTGGTGGAGCCGTTTCCTCTGGGCGGCAGAGGGGGCTCCGCTGAGGATCTCCAGGCCGCGGTAGAGCTGAAATGCGTCCGCGGAGATGGCAACCGCCTCTATTCCGTGGGCGGCGAGCGCATCGGCGAGCTCGAGTGCCACCGATGTCTTTCCGACCGCGGTGGGCCCAAACAGGGAGACGATTGGGCCTGGGCCGGTGCTCACCCCGCAAGTATCGCGCCGGCCGTGACAGACTTCGGGAATGGAGATCCGTGGCAGGACCGCACTGGTGACCGGCGCCTCAGGGGGGATCGGGGCTGCGATCGCCGATGCGCTCGCACTCCAGGGCGCCTCGCTGCGCCTGACAGGTCGCAACGTCGCCGAGCTCGAGCAGGTCTCCGCGCGTACCGGCGGGGAGGTGCTTCCGTGCGACCTGGCCAACGAGGGTGAGGTCGAAGCCCTTGCCGCAGGCTGCGCCGACTGCGACATCCTGGTGGCCAATGCCGGGCTGCCGGGGTCGGGAGACCTCTTCGATTTCAGCGCGGAGGAGATCGACCGCGCGCTCGACGTGAACCTGCGCGCCCCGATTCAGCTCTCGCGGGCCATCGGTGAGCAGATGGGTGAGCGCGGGGCCGGTCAGATCGTCTTCATGAGCTCGCTCCTGGGGAAGATCGCGACTCCGGGCAGCTCGCTTTACTCGGCCACGAAGTTCGGGCTCCGCGGCTTTGCCGCCGGCCTGCGGGCCGACCTCTCGCGCAGTGGCGTCGGGGTCAGCGTGATCTTCCCCGGGTTCATCCGTGATGCGGGGATGTTCCACGACAGCGGTACGAAGCTTCCTTCCTGGGTTGGAACCAACACCCCGGCGGAGGTGGCCGACGCGGTATGCCACGCGATCAGGGAGAACAGGCACGAGACGGACGTGGCACCCCTCATGGTGCGCTCGACCGTCTGGGTCGCCGGGGCCGTTCCGCCGCTGGCCTCGCGCGTGATGGACCGGATGGGTGCGGGAGCCGTCAGCGGACAGCTGGCACGCGGTCAGCGCGACAAGCGCTGAGGCAACCCGGCGAGGGACATCTCCCCGGTAAGGGACTGGCTTGTTGCGGCGGTGATCGTCACCGGCAAGAGGTCGCCTGGTTCGCCGAGGCCCTCGAAGTAGACGTTCCGGTTGTGGCGGGTGCGGCCGCGGAGCTGACCCGGGTTCTCCCGGGATGTCCCTTCGATCATCACCTCAAGCTCACGCCCTACGAAACGCCGGGCGCGCTCCCCGGCCCGACGACGCACGACCGCGACAAGCCTGTGCATCCTTTCGCGGGAGACATCGGGTTCGATGAAGAGCTCCTGCATCCCGGCTGCCTCCGTGCCCCGTCGCGGGGAGAAGACGAAGGTGAAGGCGCTATCGAAGCCGACCTCCTCCGCAACCTCAACTGTCTCTGCGAAGTCGTCTTCGGTCTCGCCGGGAAAACCGACGATGATGTCGGTGGTGATGGCGCAGTCGGGGAGGCGATCGCGGATCATCGCCACCCGTTCCAGGTAGCGCGAGCGGTCGTAGGTCCTGCGCATCCGCTTCAGCACTCGAGACGAACCGGACTGCAGGGGCAGGTGGATGTGCTCGCAGACCGACGGCAGCGTCGCGTGCGCCTCGATTACGTCGGGGCGCATGTCCTTCGGATGAGGGCTCGTGTAGCGGATCCGTTCGATCCCGTCGATCGGATCCAGTGCAGCCAGCAGCGCGCTGAAGGAGCGGGGTTCCGGCCGGAGGTCTCTCCCCCATGCGTTTACGTTCTGGCCGAGGAGGGTGATTTCTCGAACTCCGGCATCCGCGAGGTCGGCAACTTCTGCCACGAGCGCGTCAAGAGAGCGGCTCACCTCGCGGCCCCTGGTGCTGGGGACGATGCAGTAGGAGCAGCGGCAGTTGCAGCCCACGCTTATCTGGACCCACGCCTGGTGGCGCTGGTCGCGCTTGACCGGCAGGTCGGCGGTAAACGATTCAAACTCGAAGAAGCCCTGGGCCCCGATCGACTCGCTGGTCAAGAACTCGGCCAGCTTGCCCACCTGGCCCGGTCCGAAGGCGACGTCGACGAACGGGTAGTCGGCGAACACCTGCTCCCTCATCGACTGCGCCCAGCAGCCGCCGACGCCAATGACTGTCTCCGGCCGCCGCCTCTTGGCGGCCCGGGCCTCCATTAGGTGTGAGACAAAGCGCGAATCGGCTGCCTCGCGGATCGAGCAGGTGTTGAACAGGATCAGGTCGGCGCTCTGCCTCTCCTCGGAGCGCTCATAGCCAAGCGATTCGAGCATCCCCTCCATTCGCTCGGAGTCGTGGGCGTTCATCTGGCACCCGAACGTCGTTATGTGGTAGAGACCCGTCGCCATCGCGGCGAAGGCTATCCGGCGTCAGGCCGCGCTGCGCTCGAAGGCCCGGATCGCGTCGTAGGCCAGCTCGAGTTCGTATCCACGGCGCACGAGGAACCCGAGGGCCCTCTCGCGCTCCCGATCGTCGGCCGGAGGGGCCGCAAGCTTGCGGTCGAGGAGCTGCAGTGCACCTGAGAGCTCATCGTCGCGTCCATGGCCGGCGATTGCCGAGGCGACGATGTTTTCTGAGATGCCGGCATCCCTTAGGCCCTTGGAGATCCGCTCGTTGCCCCAGCCGTCGAGCGCTCGGCGGTCCTCGGCGTACGTGCGGGCAAACCGCTCGTCGTCGACGTACTCAAGTTCCCGGAGCCGCTCGAGGGCCTCCTCGATGGTCTTCCCGTCAATACCGAAGGTTGCCAGCTTGTGACGGACCTGGCTCTCGGTCCGGTCGCGCTTCCCGAGGTACGTGAGTGCCTTCCCGAGCGCGTCATCGAGGCGCCCGGGGTCGCTTGCGGCAAGGCCGTCCACGGTCAGGCGGCTTGTGCTGCCGGCGGCTCCTCGATGTCGGGAACCTCTGCGTCTTCGTTGCGCTCGATCGGGACGACCAGGTCCTGGTCGACCCCTACCGCGTCGTAGACCTTCTCCTCGATCTCCTTGGCCATCTTTGGGTTCTCGGCGAGAAAAGCCTTTGCGTTGTTACGCCCCTGACCAAGGCGTTCGTCGCCGTAGGAGAAAAACGACCCGGACTTGGAGACGATGCCGTGCTCCAACCCAAGGTCGAGGATGCATCCCTCTGCAGAGATCCCCTTGCCGAACTCGATGTCGAACTCGGCCTGGCGGAACGGGGCCGCGACCTTGTTCTTGACCACCTTCACGCGCGCCCGGTTGCCGACAGCCTCGGTGCCCTCCTTGAGGGTCTCGATGCGGCGGATGTCCAATCGCTGGGATGAATAGAACTTGAGCGCACGGCCTCCCGGCTGTGTCTCCGGCGAGCCGAACATGACCCCGATCTTCTCCCGGATCTGGTTGGTGAACAGGCAGAGAGTCTGGGCGCGGTTCAGGTTGCCGGCGAGCTTGCGCATTGCCTGGCTCATCATGCGGGCCTGCAGCCCGACGGTCTGGTCGCCCATCTGCCCTTCGAGCTCCGCGCGCGGGGTAAGCGCCGCGACCGAGTCGACCGCGACGAGGTCGACCGCCCCCGAGCGAACGAGCATGTCGGCGATTTCCAGCGCCTGTTCGCCATAGTCGGGCTGGGAGACGAGAAGCTCGTCGATGTCGACGCCGATGGTGCGCGCGTAGAGCGGGTCCATCGCGTGTTCGGCGTCGATGAACGCGCAGACCCCGCCAAGTTTCTGGGCTTCGGCGATCACGTGGTAGACCAGTGTCGTCTTACCGGAGGATTCGGGACCGAAGAGCTCGACGATCCGGCCCCGCGGCATTCCGCCGATTCCAAGGGCGATGTCCAGGGAAAGGGCTCCGGTGGGAATCGCGTCCACCTTCACCTGGGCGCCCTCGTCACCCATGCGCATGACGCTCCCCTGACCGAACTGCTTCTCGATCTGCGCCAGTGCGCCCTTGAGCGCGTCGTCTTTGGCCTTGGCGGCCTTTTCTTCAGCGTTTGCAGCCATAGTCATTGCCCTCTCTTTCGGCTGAGTTATCTTCCGGGCTGGCCCGGACGGAAAGGCGAACATATGTACCCCCGGTAGACGGCTCTACCGCGCGGCTGTTGCTTATCGGTGCCGGCTCTACTGCTTTTCCGGGCCCTGCTCGAGGAAAGCCCTGACAAGGTGCATGGCAACGGTCGTCGAGCGGTCCCTTACATCGTCACGGCTGCCCGGGAGATGGATCGAGCGTTCGATGCTGCCCCCGGGCCCCGAAACGGCGAAACAAACCAGGCCAACAGGCTTGTCCTGACCACCGCCGCCGGGTCCTGCGATCCCGGTGATTCCCACGCCAATGTCCGAAGAGAGCCTGTCCCGAACGCCGTCGGCCAGCTCG
>JAUMBN010000207.1:0-3534 GCA_032119675.1 Solirubrobacteraceae bacterium
GTCAACGCGGACGACCGCCCACAGAACGCCAAGCACCAGCACCCCCGCCGCGACCAGGGCCCAGCGCGAGCGCCGGCCGTCGTCGCTCGGAAGGAGCGTCCAGCCGGCGAGCGCCAGGCCGGCGAAGAGGGTGAGCGTGACCGACGGCACGGTGAGGTACCGGGGCAGGAGGGAGAGCCCGGCCACTCCGGCGCCGACGAAGGCCGCCGTCCCCGCGGCAAAGAGGGCCACGGGGACCTCCATCCGCCGGCCACGGCGCCAGACCACCTCGACCGCCAGGCCGACAACGGCCAGCAGCAGCAGCGGGGCTCGCAGGACCTCCTCCAGGCCGGCGACGTAGGCGCGGGGGACCGAAGCCAGCCCCCGCTCGCGGCCGAGAGCCTCGGACTGGGCCCCGGTGGCGGTGACGGCATAGAGCGGCTCGCCGGTGACCCACCAGTCGAAGGCCACCCAGAGGACCGGCGCGGCGAGCATCACCGCCAGCAGGGCCGGCTGGAGGTCCAGCCGGCGCCCGTCGCGCGGCCAGGCGCACCAGAGCCAGTAGAGCCCGGCGAGGAGCCAGGCCTCCGGGCGCAGCAGCCCGGCGACGGTGAGGAGGGCCATCACCGGCATCCCGCGGCGGGGCTTTTGGGCCTCGAGCGCCGCCGCCCAGAAGACCAGCGCCAGGAAGGGGATGTCGACGTAGCCGCGGGCGGCGTAGAGCAGCAGCGTCGGCGCCAGCACGGTCAGCACGGCAGCCGCCACGCCTGGCCAGGTCCCGTAGACGGCCCGGCCGAGGCGCATGACCGCCCACCCGCAGGCCAGCAGGGAGAGCACGCAGACCAGGACCAGGACGCGCTCGGCCCCCTCCCCGAAGGCCACGCCGAGCAGGGAGCAGAGCAGCAGGTAGAGCGGGTGCGCGGTGGGAGCGTCCGGCACCTCGATCTGGGGCCTGGCGCCCGAAGCAAGCTCCCGGCCCCAGACCAGGTGGTAGTACGCGTCGTAGTTGGGGTAGCTGCGCAGCAGCGCCCAGGCGCCGACGGCGACGACCGCCAGGCCGGCGATCCACCACAGCTCCCTTCGGGCGTTGCTCATGCCCCGTCCGGCCCGGCGGCCCCGGATGCCGGGTCCTGCGCCGGCCTTCCCCCGTCCTCCGACGCGGAGCGGGAGGAGGCGGCCCCGAACGCCGTCGCGGCGGCGAGCAGCACCCAGGTAATGGGGTCCTCGAGGAAGGCGGCGTAGACCAGCGTGTGCACCACCAGCGCGGTGAAGGCGGCGGCTATCGCGGCGCGGATGGCCAGGTTGGGGGCCGACCTGATCCCGCGCAGGCAGCGCGAGAAGGCGAAGAAGAGGAGCGCCAGGTAGGCGGCCAGGCCGATCACCCCCTGCTCAGCGGCAACGGTGACAGGAATCGTGTGCGAGGCCGAGGCCGCCTTGGCGGCGGAGACGTTCTCGGCCTCGCGGTACTCGAGGGCGAACGAGCCCGCGCCCCAGCCGACGACCGGCCGCTCGGCGAAGAGTTCGACTCCCCCGGTGACCAGGGCCGACCGGCCGCTGGTGGCCCTGGAGGCGTCGTCGCCTCCTTCCAGGACGCCGGTGCCCGCCGCGAGGGCACCGGCGGCAAGGACCGCCGCAACGGCGACGACGGCCACCGTCCAGCGGATGCTCCAGCGCAGCGCGGCGAGCATCGCGAGGCCGGCCAGCAGCGCCGCGTAGCTGGACTGGGAGAGGGTGGTGAGCAGGCCCCCGAACAGAAAGGCGATCACCAGCGCTCCTGCGGCCACCGCCTTCTGCCGCTTCTCCCAGCAGATCCAGGCGACGAGCAGGACGATGACAATGGCCAGGAAGCGGCCGAAGATGTTGGGGTCGAAGAAGAGCGAGTTGACCCGGAAGTAGTCGTTGACCTGGTTGGCGGCGATCACCTTGGGGTTGAGGAGCAGGTGGCGCGTGGCGAACTCGACGAAGCCGATCGAGGTGAGGACCACGGCCAGGGCGGCGAGGACGGCCAGCACCCGTGCCGCCAGCTTCGGAGTCCAGCCGAAGCGGGAGAGCAGGACGAAGCCGACGGCGAAAGGCACATAGAAGAAGAGGACGTTTTCCAGGGCGCGGTCCGGGTCCGAGCTCCAGGCGCTCTGGACGGCGTAGAGGGCGAGAACGACGGCCAGCGTCCACTCCAGGCCGCCGACCGGCCGCTCCTCCTCCCGAGGCCCGTCGCCACCGGCCTGTCGGCCCCTCAGCCGGGGAGCGAGCCAGGCGATCGCGCCGCCGGCGACTACGAGGTAGAGGGGAAGGAGCAGGCTCGCGGTGGCCCCGCCGATCGTGAGCGGGATCCGGAACGGGAGCGTCACCACGACGGCGATCGGGAAGGCCGCGGGCACGCGCCGGAACCACCAGGCGAGCAGGAGCGCCGCGGCGACCCCGGCCACCGCGGCAACGACGAGGAGCTCGGTCCGGCCCGAGATGCCCTCCAGCTGGTCGGCAGCGGCTACGTGGGCGAGCAGGAGCGCCGGGGCCAGCACGATCGAGACGAGCATCAGCCAGGCGCGGGCGCGGGCGGTCGGGGCGACGATCATCGCCCCGGCGACGAGGGAAACGACGATCAGCGCGACATCAGTTGCCATGAGCGCTCCATAAGTCCCTGTGCATCGGGGTCGGTCGACAGCCTGGAGGGAAGCTCGGGAAGGCCGAACCTGATCACCGTTCCGCGCCCGGCCCTGAAGGCGACCACGACAACGCTGCCGTCCTCGGTCACAGCGGTCGAAAGGACCTTGGCCCCGCCGGGCGCGACGGTCTCCTCGACCCTCGCATAGCCGCGGAATAGCCCCTCGGTTCCGTCGAAGAGGCCGATCGAGTCACGCGAGTTGGTCACCGTGAAGCGCCCCGAGCGGCTCTCGGTCCGCGTTCCGAAGAGGTCGGTGGTCGCGGGGGGCAGCGGGTCGCTCAGCAGGCCGCGGCGCAGGGTGACGCTCCGGCGAAGCGAGTCGGGCGCGACCTCCACGAGCGTGCCGCCGGCCCGCACGAACCGGCGCAGGCGATTCTGCGCGGCCCGGGGAAGCCAGGAGGTGCTCCCGGCCAGCAGGACCCCGCTGTGGCCGGCGAGCAGCGGCGGGACGTTGCGGGCGATCGCGTAGTCGGTGGTGATGTCGAAGCGCTTGCGGTTGCGGGTGAGCCAGGAGGCGACCGGCTGCTCGCTGGAGGCAAAGCCGGCAGGCAGCCGGGTCACGAGCGGGCGCCGCAGCCCGGCGTCGAGTCCATCCTCGAACAGGTCGGGACGGCCGTCGCCGTCGCCGTCCACGGGATTGCGGCCCTGCCAGCTGATGACGGGAATGACCACCAGGACCGGGTTGGAGCGGCGGTCGTCGACGGCGAACGGCGCGCCGGCCCGGCCGGCGCCGCTCGAGGCGGTGAAGAGGAAGATCCCCGAGCTCTCGGCCGCCGGCTTGACAGCGATGACGTTGCGCGAGGCCGAACCACCCTTCTGGGCCCTGGCCCCCAGTCGGCCCATCGACCAGCGGTAGCTTCGACCGCCGGCCACGACCCCGACGTTCACCCGCT
>JAUMBN010000208.1:0-21530 GCA_032119675.1 Solirubrobacteraceae bacterium
AGCTCCAGGACGCCCGCAACCTCCGCGCGGTCTCCCGGCCAGACGACGGCGTCGGGCAGGCTGAAGCCGTTCGCCGCCCGCATCCGGACGAGGTCGGGGTAGCCCTTGCCTGCGGCATGAACCACGCGGTCGGGAAGGCGGGTCGAGACCGCCCCTGCGCCGACGACCCGCTCGAGCCGTACCAGCGCCTTGCGACCGAGACGGCTCTCGGTCCCGGCGAAGCTCCTCATCGGAGCCGGGGCCACCGGGTCACCGACGCGCCCGAGCCGCTCCGAGAGCCATTCGACCAGGTGCCCGTTTACCGCCGGAGCACGCTCGTCCTCTCCCCACCCCCAGTAACGCATCTCACCCCTGGCCATGAAGTTCCCCAAGACGGTCCAGCGCCTCCTCGATATGCCTCCGCATCGCGCCGCGGAAAAGGAAGCCGCCCAGGCGGGCCATCCCCCTGAGGCTGCGATCCACCTGGATGGTGACCACCGTGCCATCGCTGTCACCGTCGAGCTCGATCAGGGTCTCCGAGCGGCTGAGGACCTTGGAGAAGGGATCGTCGCCGATCTCCTGGGCGAACCGCCACCGCGAAGGCTTGTCCCGCTCCAGCACGGTGAAGTCGGCTCGCAGGTCGCGTCCGGCATCGGTCCGCAGAACCTCGGTGAAACGGTCCCCGGAACCCGAAATTCCCTCCACGCGGACGACGCGCGGCCACCAGCTTGGGAGCTGGCCGGGATCGCTCACCAGCCGCCAGATCTCGGCCTGCGACGCCGCGATGCGCCTGCTGCGGCGAACGCGGGGCACCTCAGCCCGCCTGCAGCTTCATCAGGCTCTCGACGGCGTGTGGGCTCAGCCGCTCGCGTCCGCCGAGCCCTTCCAGCTCGATCAGGAAAGAAAAGCCGACCACCTCGCCACCGCTCTTCTCCACCAGCTCCCGAACCGCCTGGGCGGTGCCTCCGGTGGCCAGGAGGTCGTCGTGAACGAGCACCCGGTGACCATCGGAGATCGCGTCGTCGTGGAGCTCGAGGCTCTCGGAGCCGTACTCGAGCGCGTATGCGGCGCTCAGCGTCGCATAGGGCAGCTTGCCGGGCTTCCTGGCCATCACGAAGCCGCACCCCAGCTCCCGGGCCAGGGCCGGGCCGAGGAGAAATCCTCTCGCTTCGGCGCCGATCACCACGTCCGCACCCAGTGCGCCGGCCTGGCCGGCCATTGCAGAGACGGCCTCGTGCAGGGCGGCGGCGTCTGCAAGAAGCGGCGTGATGTCGCGAAAGGCGACTCCGGGTTCCGGGAAGTCCGGAATCGTCCGGATGAAACCCTCCAGAGCGCTCACGAGACCAGCGAGCGCAGATCCTCGACAAGCAGGAGATGCTTGAGGTGCGTGGTGACCGCCGCGAGGTCTTCGAGCGCTTCGGTTGCCTCCTGGCGGCGCTCGGCGTTGCGCGAGCGCAGAGCCGGAGAGAGGATCTGCTGCAGCAGAGCCGCCTCCCTGTCGGCCGAGCTCTTGAAGACGCGAAGGTTGCGGCCTTCCACCCCGTAGCGCGAGAGCTCGACGGCGGCCCTCACCACCTCGCACTCGGTGGCGGTGAAGGTCTGCTCGTCTCCCTCCCCGGACCCCTTGACCAGCCCGAACTCGACGAGCTCGTCGACCAATTCCGGCTTCGCGCGCGTCTCCTCCAGCAGCTCGTCCCGCGAGAAGGTGGCCTCCGGGGATGCCGGGACCACGGAGGGAAGGCGGCCCGGGCGGGTGGTACCGGAGTCCTTGGTCTCTCGGGGAGCGGCGCTGTCGGAGCGGCCCACGGCCAGTTCCTGGCGGATCACCTTCAGCGGGAGGAACTCGTCGCGCTGCAGCCGAAGGATCGTGCGCAGCCGGGCGACATCGGCCTGCGAGTAGAGACGGTAGCCCCCCGGGGTCCGGTTCGGGGCGAGCAGGCGCTGGTTTTCCAGGTAGCGGATCTTGGAAATCGAGATGTCGGGGAATTCTGGCGAGAGCGTCTTGCAGACTGCGCCGATGGTCATAGGCTTGATGCGCCGCGGCTCAGGACGGGCCGGCGAGGAGGCGATCTTTTTCTGGGCCTGGCGGGCGGTGGGCATCAGCGTGAGAAGAAGGTCAGCTTGAACTTGCCGATCTGCAGCTCGTCCCCGTCCTCGAGCTCCTGGCTGTCGACCCGCCTGCGGTTGACATAGCTGCCGTTGAGCGAACCGAGGTCGTCGATGAACCAGCCGCTCCCGCGGCGCACGAACAGGGCGTGGTTGCGGGAAACCGTGATGTCGTCGAGGAAGATCTCGTTGTCCGGGCCCCGCCCGACGCCCATCCGCTCGCCTCCAAGGGCGAAGCTCTCTCCCACCCGGCCGCCTCCTGAGCGGATGACGAGGGCCGCCCCCTGGGCATCGACCAGCTCGTCGATCTCGACTGGGACGAGCTCTCCGCTCTCCTGGTCGATCCGGTACGTCGCCGTCGATTCGCGCTGCTGCTCCCCGGGGTCGCCGATGAAGGCACCGCACTTTTGGCAGTACGAGGCGCCTTCAGAGTTGGCGAACGAGCATTCCGGGCAGTGGACGGCGGTCACGCGGCCGCGAGCATACCAGCGCAAACTTGACCGTCAACTTCAGGTTGAGGCCTTGCCTTCGGCGATCTGCCGGCGCGCCGAGACCACGTACATCGCGCTGGCGACGTACAGGAGGACGACCCCCAAGGCAACCATCACGGAGCCGACCGCCCAGAGGCCGCACAGTGCGAGGAAGATGCCCGCCATCGCCGGCCAGACCCCCCACCGGCCCCACCAGTTGACCTCGATCCGCGCCCCGCGCCGAAGCAGGAACGGCCCCACGATCAACATCAACAGCTCGCGGGCGACGATCAGCACGAGCAGGGGCCTCCAGAGCAGGTCGAACTGCCAGCAGACCACCACTCCGGCGATTACGAAGAGCCGGTCCACCACGGGGTCGAGCATCGAGCCCAGCCGGCTGTACTGGCCGGTTACACGGGCGGCGATTCCGTCGATGTAGTCGCCAACGGCGATAGCGCCGAAGGTGAAGGCCGACCAGAAGGAGACACCGTCGCTCTCCCACGCCAGCACGAGAAACACCGGGATCAGAGCGAGTCGAAGGTAGCCGATGGCGTTGGGAATGGTCCAGGGCCGCAGCGGCGCCCCCGGCTGGGTCTCAGGCGGGGGCGGCCCCGAACGGTCGAGGCCGGAGAACCGGCGAAAAGTCAATCGGTGACGGGCAGGGCTCACGGAAGCTCGCCAAGGAGGGCAGACACCGCTTCCGCGGCACCGCTTCCGATCACCGGGCCCTCGAGCTCGACAAGCCCGCGCCGCCCCTGCGCCTCGGCCCGTCCGGCCTCCAGGCTCTTTCGCCCGATCGTCAGCCTCAGCGGGCAGCCAAGGAGCTCGGCGTCGGTGAATTTCTCTCCCGGGCTCGCATCACGGTCGTCGTAGAGAACCTGGACCCCGGCGGCCTGCAGCTCCTCGTAAAGCGCGTCTGCGGCACGCTCCTCATCGCTCCCGGGCTTTCCGAGCCCGACCAGCTCGACCTCCCACGGCGCAATTGCCCGGGGCCAGGCAATCCCGTTGTCGTCGGCATTCTGCTCGATCGCCGCGGCGACGATCCGGGCCGGCCCGATCCCGTAGGAGCCCATGACGATCGGCCGTTCTACGCCCTCCTCGTCGAGGTAGGTGGCACCCAGCGCCTCGGAGTAGCGCGTTCCCAGCTTGAAGATGTTGCCCACCTCGATGGCGGGCTCCAGGCGAATCTCACCGCCGGGCACCGTGTCACCGGCCTCGACTCGCCTAATGTCTGCGGTCTCGAACGGAAAGTCGCGGCCCGGCTCGACGCCGAGGAGATGCACGTCTGGCCGGTTGGCCCCGCAGGCCCAGCCGCCGCCGCCCTGCGCCGCAACCGCATCGTCGAGGAGCACCCGGCATGAGGCGCCGACTGGCCCGATGAACCCCGGCGGCCCCAGCTCAGCCTCTATCTCCTCCTCGCCGGCGGGGCGCAACGAAGCCGAAAGTGCGCCCTCAAGCTTGACCTCGTTGACGCGGTGGTCACCCCGGACCACCGCCAGCACGAAGGTGCCGTCGTCGGTGACCACCGGGAACGCCTTGAGCAGCGCAGACGGCGCCACGTCGAGCGCCGCCGCCACTGCGGAGATCTCGCTGGCCCCCGGTGTCGCGACCTCCTCGGGCGCGTCCCTTGGGGCAGGAAGTTCTGCAGGCGGAGGCTGGGCCGAGGCGACCTCCACGTTGGCGGCGTAACCGGGAGCGAGCGCCACCTCGTCCTCACCTGCCGGGCAGGGAGCCATGTATTCGTGGGCGCCGCTGCCCCCCATCATCCCGACGAACGACTCGACCCGGTACCACTCCAGGCCGCAGCGGTCGAAGATCCGGTCGTAGGCCTCGATGTGCTTCCCGTAACTGACTTCGAGGCCGGCCTCGTCGCGGTCGAAGGAATAGGAGTCCTTCATGATGAACTCGCGCGTGCGGAGCACGCCGGCGCGGGGCCGGGGCTCATCGCGGGCCTTGGTCTGGAACTGGTAGAGCGAGAGCGGGAGGTCGCGGTAGGACCTGACGACCTGAGAGACGTGAAAGGTGACCGGCTCCTCGTGGGTCATGGCCAGCACGAGCTCCGAACCGCGACGGTCCGCCAGGCGGAAGACCTCGTCGATCGTGTCCCTCCCGGTCCGCGCCCACAGCTCCCTCGGCTGCAGAACGGGCATCAGCAGCTCCTGGGCGCCGATCGCGTCCATCTCCTCGCGGATCACGTCGGTAACGTGCTGGTGGGCGCGCCACCCCGCAGGAAGCCAGGTCCACAGACCCGCTCCCAGCTGGCGTACCAGCCCCGCCCGGACACCGAGAATGTGCGAAAGGGCCTGTGCGTCGGCCGGCGCGTCGCGCTCGGTCGGAAGCATCAGCTGGCTCATCCGCATGGCCGCGAAGCCTACCCACTGGCTCCGCTACGCTAGGCGAGGTTCAGCCCCCGAACTCAAGGAGAACGAACGATGGCCTTTGAGGTTCCCGATCTTCCGTACCCGTACGACTCGCTCGAGCCCCACATCGACGAGGCGACGATGCACCTTCACCATGACAAGCACCACCAGGCTTACGTGGACAAGCTCAACGCCGCCGTGGAGGGCACCGACTGGGCCGACCGCCCGATCGAGGAGATCATCGTCTCCCTCGACGATCTCCCCTCGGATATCCAGGGCCCGGTTCGCAACAACGGCGGCGGCCACCTCAACCACACCCTCTTCTGGGAATCGATGAGCCCCGACGGCGGCGGCGCGCCCGAAGGCGATCTCGGCGAGGCAATCGTCGCTGCCTTCGGCTCCTTCGACGACTTCAAGGAGGCCTTCGAGGCCGCAGGAGTGGGCCAGTTTGGCTCCGGGTGGGCCTGGCTGGTACTGGACGGCGACTCCCTCGCCGTGGTCTCCACGCCCAACCAGGATTCACCGCTCACGGCCGGTCAGGCCCCTCTCCTTGGCAACGACGTGTGGGAGCACGCCTACTACCTGAATTACCAGAACCGTCGCCCCGACTACCTCAAGGCGTGGTGGAACACCGTGAACTGGCCGGTCGTCGCCGATCGCTACGCCGCGGCCCGGGCCTGAGGCCCGAAACCGCTTACGCGAAACCCGCTCCTCGCGCAACTTCCGCCGCGGGGCGGGGTTTTCTTAGCTGATGGCCCGTCTGCCAATCGCCGTTTCCCTCTGCGCGCTCGCGGTCGCCGCATTCGCTCCCGCCGCATCGGCGAGCAGCGACATGCAGGTCGGCATCGCCGACGACGGCGTCACCCAGAGACTGCCGCAGCTGGCCCCTGGCACGATCCGCGACTGGCAGAACGTCGGCGTCGAGGTCACGCGGGTCATGGCGATCTGGAGCTACATCGCTCCCGGCCGCGACAGCGCAACCGCCCCGGCCGGCTTCGACCCGTCCAACCCGAACGACCCGAACTACGACTGGGCGCCGCTCGACCAGACGATCGATCTGCTGCGCCAGCGGGGCATAGAGCCGATAATCAGCATTACCGGTCCCGGCCCTATCTGGGGATCGCAGTTCCCCTCCCGCCGAAACAGCCGCTACAAGCCCGACCCGAACAGGTTTGCCCTATTCGCTTCTGCCGTAGCCAAGCGATACTCGGGGCGCGTCGACCGTTACATCATCTGGAACGAGCCCAACCTCGCGGCATGGCTGCAGCCCCAGTTCACCTGCAGCGGTCGCCGCTGCAGGCCGGCCTCCCCCGCCCTCTACCGAAATATCTGGAAGGCGGCGGTGCCCAAGGTCCGCGAAGCCGACCCGGGAGCCGCGGTCTACCTGGGCTCCACCGCATCGCGTGGCGATGCACCACGGTCGGCGAACGCGACGATGAGGCCGCTCCTGTGGCTCCGCTCCCTCGGGTGCATCAACAAGAAGCTCCGGCGCGACAACTCGACGAGCGGCTGCCGCTCGGCGGGGACGATCTCTACCGACGGCATTGCCTACCACCCGCACACGCGGGTCGCAGCCCCCTCGGTGAGCTTCCGCAACAGCGATGAGGCCGGGATCGCCGACACCGGCCGGCTGCTCAAGACCGTTGACGCGATGCAGAAGGCAGGAACGGTCGAAAACCACGCCGCCCCCGGCCAGAAGTTCAACCTCTACTACACCGAGTGGGGCTACCAGACCAACCCGCCCGACCCCTTCAGCGGCGTGACTTTCGCCGAGCAGTCCCGCTGGCTCCAGGAGGGCGCCTACCTCGCCTGGCGCCAGCCGCGCGTGAAGCTCCTCGTCCAGTACCTCTGGCGCGACGACCCCGTCCGCGACAAGGGCAAGGGGCCGTTCGCCTACTCGGGCTGGCAGTCCGGCCTGTACCTGTACGACGGTCGCCGCAAGCCATCCCGCGCGAGCTGGCCCCAGCCCTTCTGGGCCAGCATGCCCCGCGGTTCCACCAGCGCCAAGCTCTGGGGCCAGGTCCGCCCCGGGACCGTCCACGAGGTGACACTCGAGCGCAAGGGGAGCTCAGGCGGCTTCCGCTCGTTCACGAAGGTGACCACCGACGCCAACGGCTACTTCGTGGTCCGCACCCCGGTCTCCGGCAAGGCTTCGTTCCGCTTCACCTGGATCGGTTCCGATACCGGCGGGGAACCGCGGAAGAACACCTCCAGCTCGGTTGCCGTCAAGCGCCGCCGCTAGGCGCGGGTGAAGCGCCGCCCGGCGGTGGGCGACTGCTCCTCGTCGACCACCGGCTTCTGGCTCACCCCGGCCGCGTCCAACAGCTCTTGGCCGCCTCCAGCTGCATCGCTCGCTTCCTGCTCCAGCTGGGCCATGCGCTCGGGGGTCATAGCCGACATGTCCTCGTTCTCGGAGAGCCACTGGGCGGCCTCCGCGGCCGCCTGCTCGTCCCTGACCACCCGCTTGTCGGACTCGTAGTAGCGGTCGATCTCGGCGAAGAGCTCGTCGACGAGGCGGTCGGTCGGGACCTTCTTGAGCGGCTCGCCCTTTGAGAAGATCATTCCGGCGTCCTTGGCCCCCGTGATGCCGAAGTCGGCGTGGCGCGCCTCACCGATCCCGTTGACCGCACAGCCAAGCACGGCGACCTCGATCGGGTCGGGGTAGGCCTCGAGCCGCTGCTCGACCTCGGCCACGACCGAGTCCATGTCGAACTGCAGGCGTCCGCAGGTCGGACAGGCGATCAGCACCGGGCCGCGCTCCCGGAGCTTCAGGGCCTTGAGGATCTCCCAGGCCACCTTCACCTCCTCCTCGGCGTGGAAGGTCGAGAGGGAGATACGGATCGTGTCCCCGATGTCGTCGGCGAGGAGCGTTCCGAGGCCCACCGCCGACTTAAGGGAGCCGGCCCACTTGGTCCCGGCCTCGGTGACCCCCAGGTGAAGTGGGTAGGGAATCCTCTCCGAGAGGAGGCGGTTGGAGGCGATCGTGTTCGGGACGCTCGTGGACTTCATGGAGACCTTGAAGTTGGTGAAGTCGAGCCGTTCCATCAGCTCGACGAACTCGACCGCTGCCGTCACGAGGGCCTCGACGGGGTTGGTGTACTCGAGCTCGCGCAGGTGCTTGGGCAGCGAGCCGGAATTGACCCCGATCCGCAGCGGCGTGCCCTTCGCGTTCGCTGCGGCCACAACCTCGGCAACCTTCTCGGGGCCGCCGATGTTTCCGGGGTTGAGGCGAACGCAGGCCGCGCCCGCCTCTATCGCCTTCAGGGCCAGGGTGTGGTTGAAGTGGATGTCGGCGATGATCGGAACCGGCGCCTTCTCGACGATCGTCTTCAGGGCGAGGGCGTCCTCCTCGCGGGGGACGGCTACCCGGACCAGGTCGGCTCCCGCCTCAGCGCAGCGGTCGATCTGCGCCAGCGTCTGCTCGAGGTTCGCCGTCTCGGTCTTGGTCATTGTCTGGACGGCGACCGGCGCCCCGCCGCCCACCAGGACGCCGCCTACGCTTATCTGGCGCTCTGAAGCCATGCATCCAGTCTACGGGGGTCGTCCCCTGGCGGCCCAAGGCGGCGGGACCGATGTAGGCTCGGGCCGTGAGCAGTTCCGCCCCGGTGAGCGTTGAGGACTTCGAGCGGGCCGCCGCCCTGAGCCTTCCGGAGGGCTCCCTGGGCTACTACGCCGGCGGCGCCGGCGACGAGCTGACCCTCGGGGCCAACCGGCAGGCCTGGGGTCGCCATGCCCTGCGCCCGAGGATGCTGGTCGACGTCTCCCATGTGGACCCGTCGACGACCGTGCTCGGGAGCCCGATCTCCTTCCCGGCGATCGTTGCCCCGACGGCACTGCACCGCCTGGCCACCGCCCGGGGCGAACTGGCCACCGCCGAGGCGAGCGCCGAAGCCGGCACCCTGATGACTCTCTCGACTCTCGCCACGATCGGCCCGGCCGAGCTTGCGGCTGCGGCTCCGCCGGCCCCCCGCTGGTTCCAGCTCTACCTCACGCGGGAGCCCTCGCTGAACGCGTCGCTGATCGCCGCCGCCGCCGACTCTGGCTACTCGGCGATCGTGCTGACGGTGGACGCCCCGCGCCCTGGCCTTCGCGAGCGCGACCTCCACACCGGCTTCCGCGTGCCCCACGGCGTGGACATGCCGGCGGTAAGCAGTGCGCTGGGCCGCTCGGAGGGGGTCACCGTCGAGGAGTTCTTCTCGATCGTCGACCCGACGGTTACCTGGGAGCGCTTCGCGGAGATGGCCGCCTCCTCCCCCTTGCCGGTCGTGGTGAAGGGAATCCTTACCGCCGAGGACGCGGCACTGGCCTGCGAACACGGGGCCGCCGCGGTGATCGTCTCCAACCACGGCGGGCGCCAGCTCGACGGCGTCCAGGCGACCGCCTTCGCCCTGCCGGAGGTCGTCGCCGCCGTGGACGGCCGCGTCGAGGTTCTCGTCGACGGAGGAATCCGTCGTGGAAGGGACATCCTCGTTGCCCTGGCCCTCGGGGCGTGTGCCGTGCTCGTCGGGCGCCCGGTCCTCTGGGGCCTTGCCGTCGGTGGCAGAGCCGGGGCGCTCCAGGTTTTGGAGCGCCTCAGGTTTGAGTTCGAGACCGACCTGGCCCTGCTGGGCTGCCGGACACCGGGCGACGTGCAGCCTTCGCACGCCTGCCCGGCCGGCCCCCAGGTTCAGGCGTAGAGCTCTTCGATCTCGGTCGAGTACTTCTCCGCGATCGGCTTGCGCCGCAGCTTCGAGGTGGGCGTCAGCTCGTCGCCGCCCGGGCCCCACTCGGCCGGGAGGACCTTGAACTTCTTGATCTGCTCGACCCGGGCGAGCTTCGTGTTGCCCTCATCGACCGCTTCCTGGATCGCAGCGAGCAGCTGCTCGTTCTCCGCAAGGGAGGCGATCGAGGCGTCCTCGATCCCCTGCTGGCCGGCCCAGATCGGCGCGAAGTCGGCGTCGAGGCTGATCAGGGCGGTGTTGTACGGCCGGGCATCGCCGATGCAGCAGACCTGGTCGATCAGCGGCGAGGCGCTCTTGATCTCGGCCTCGATGTTCGCCGGGGACATGTTCTTGCCGGCGGCATTGATGATCAGCTCCTTCTTGCGGTCGACGATCTTGACGTAACCGTCCTCGTCGATCTCGGCGATGTCGCCGGTATGGAGCCAGCCCTCGGAGTCGACCGCCTCTGCCGTGGCCTCCGGCATGTTTCGGTAGCCAAGCATGACCAGGCCGCCCTTGACGAGCAGTTCGCCGTCGTCTGCGAGCTTGACCTCGACACCCGGCAGCGGCGGCCCGACCGTTCCGAGCTTCACCTTCTCCGGTGGGTTGACGGTGCCGACGCCGCTCGTCTCCGACATCCCCCACAGCTCGGCAAGCGGGAGGCCAATGGCGTGGAAGAACTCGAGCACCTCCACAGGCGTCGGGGCTGCGCCGACGTTGATGGTGACGACCTGATCCAGGCCAAGGGTCGCCCGCAGCCCGGCGAAGTACTTCTCGTCGGCCTCGGCGACGCGCTCGGCGAGGTCGGCGGGCACTTCCTCGCCGGCCTGCTCGAGCCGCACCTTCTCGGTGGCATCGGCGATCGCGGTCTCGAGCGCCTCCTTGGCTTCGCCTTCCTGGGAGGCGAGCATGCCCTCCAGGCCGGCCTTGAGCTTCTCCCAGATTCGCGGAACGGCGAAGAACCACTGCGGGTGGACCTCCGGGAGCACCTGGATGACCGTCCGCGGGTCGCTGACCGTCGTGACCTCGAAGCCGAAGATGACCGGCAGGTAGTGATGGGCGCCGCGCTCGGCGATATGGGCGGCCGGAAGCCAGCTGATCACCCGCGAACGGGGCGGGAAGTTGACGATGTCGTCGGTCGAGGCGACCATGGTCAGCAGGTTCTCGTGCGAGAGCTGGACGCCCTTGGGCGGACCGGTGGTGCCGCTGGTGTAGATCAGCGTCAGCACGTCCTCGGGAGTCACTTCACCAGCGGCGGCGGCGCCATCGAAGCCGGGATCCATCGCCTCGAGCTCCTCGAGCGTGACAACCCCCTCCGGCGCGCCCCCGTCGGGCGGGTCGATGAGGACGACCGTCGGCGATGGTTCGACGTCTGCACAGGCCTCCTGGACGACCGGGAAGAATGCCTGCTCGGTGACGACGACCTTGGTGGCGGCGTCGTTGAGCAGGTACTCAATCTGCTCGGCGGTGTAGGTCTGGTAGATCGAGAACGGGGTGCCGCCCGCAGTCACCACGCCAAGGTCGATTGGATGAAACTCAGGACGGTTGACGAGCATGATGCCCACGGTGTCGCCGCGTCCGACCCCGAGCTTGCGCATGCCGCCGGCGATCCGGTCGATCTGGTCGACGCCCTCGGCCCAGGTGAAGGAGGTCGAGCCGTCTCTCGTCTTGACCCAGACTTCATCGGGGTGTCCGGCAGCGGTCAGGCGTACGGCTTCGGCAACGGTCTTGGCCTGCTTGGCGTCGGTGCTCATCTCGGTCTCTCCAGTCCGGTTTGGTGAGCCAGAAATTTACCGCGCCGGGCGCTTTCGCGCTTGCTAGCGGATTCCGAAGCCTTCGCCCTGCAATCGGCCCAGGTCGTTCGAGAGCCCCACTGCGAAGAGCATGAGCACAAGGACAAACCCCACGACGCTCGCCCTCTCCATCACCGAGTAGGCGACAGGGCGCCCCCTGACCTTCTCCACCAGCGCCCAGAAAATGTGGCCGCCGTCCAGCGGGAGGAAGGGGAAGAGGTTCACCAGCGCCAGCGAGAGCGAGATTATGGCCAGCACATTGAGCGCCTGGGCCCAGTCGAAATCGAAGGACTGGCGGGTGACCTCGTAGGAGCCGACCACCCCGGATATCTCCTTGCGGGCCTCGGGGTCGTAGACAAGGCTGGTCAGGGCGTCCGCGGTTGCGGTGGAGACCCGCCACATCGCCGCACCGCTGCGCCCGACTGCATCGACCGGGCCGACCGGATTGTTCTCGCTCGCGAAGCTGAACCCGAGCCGGGCGCGCTTAACCTCGGCGTCGTACTGCGGCCTGGCGACGATCACCTCCTCGCGTCCGCCGCGCACCACGGTCAGGCGCACCGGCTCTGCCGCCTTGCAGCCGTCCACCTGGGCGCCGCTGCACCGATGGGTGGCAATCTGCTGGCCCAGGGCGCGGGCGTCGCCGCGAACGCCGTCGACGGCGACCAGCCGGTCCCCGGGCTTGAGGACCGTGGAGGCCGGCGAACCGGCCTCCAGGCGGTCGACCTTCGTGGTCGAGGTGGTCGTGCCCAGGACGACGTAGAGGCCGAAGAGGATCACGAAGGCCACCAGGACGTTCATCGCCGGCCCGGCGGCAATGACGAAGATCCGCTTGCCTACCGGCATCCGCGAGTAGGAGCGGCTCTCCTCCCCGGGCGGTATCTCCTCCCGCGGGCTCATGCCCATGATCTTCACGTAGCCCCCGAGTGGGATGATCCCGATCGCATATTCGGTTTCGCCCTTCTTCTTCTTCCAGATGTGGGGCGGGAAGAAGAGCGAGAAGCGCTCGACCTTCATCCCGACCCGGCGGGCGGCCCAGTAATGGCCCAGCTCATGGAGCCAGATCAGGGCCGAGAAGCCCAGGAAGGCGAGCAGGTAGCTCATCGCCTTCCAGTCTAGGAGTCGGCAGGCGCCCCTACGCCGCCAGGCGAGCGGCGGCGGCCCGAGCTTCGCGGTCGGCCTCGACGAGGGCGTCGAACGAGCTGGCCGGCCCCGTCTCCACCACGTCGAGAACCTCCGCCACCAGCGAGCTGATCCCGTTGAACGGGAGGCGTCCTTCGAGGAATGCGGCTACGGCAATCTCGTTGGCGGCGTTCATCACGGCCGGGGCGGTTCCTCCCTCCATACCTGCGGTGCGCGCTATCGAAAGCGCAGGAAAGGCATCGTCGTCGACAGCCTCGAAGTCGAGTCTCCCGACCTGCGCCAGGTCAAGCGGGCGGTGGCCGGGAAGTGAGCGGTCAGGGCTCAGCAGCGCGTAAGCAATCGGCACCTTCATGTCGGGGTGCCCCAGGTGCGCCAGGAGCGCGCCGTCGCTCAGCGAGACGCAGGAGTGCACTATCGACTGTGGGTGAACGACAACGTCGATCCGCTCGTAGGGCATCGAGAAGAGGTGGTGGGCCTCGATCAGCTCCAGCCCCTTGTTGAAGAGCGTGGCCGAGTCGATCGTGATCTTTCCGCCCATCTCCCAGGTTGGGTGCTTCAGGGCTTCGTCGACCGTTACATCCTCCAAATCGTCGCGGCTCCTGCCGCGGAAAGGCCCGCCGGAGGCCGTAAGAACGATGCGGTCAATCGACCCCGGCCTCTGCCCCTGCTCGGCCTCGACAAGCTGGGCGATCGCGGAATGCTCGGAGTCGACGGGGATCAGCCGCGCCCCTGAGCCCTCGGCGAGGCTCATCACCAGCTCGCCGCCGACCACCAGCGACTCCTTGTTGGCCAGGGCCAGGTCGATTCCCTCGGCAAGCGCCGTGATCGTCGGGCCGAGTCCTGCTGAACCGACCAGTGCGTTGAGCACCATGTCGGCTCCAGAGGAGGCGATCAGCTCGGTGAGCCCTTCGGGACCCTCGAGCACCTCGCCGTCCCACTCGCTGCGGGCGCGCTGTGCCGCCGCGGGATCGGAGAGGGCTATCCGCCGGGCCCCGGTCTCGCGGGCCTGGACTACCAGCTGCTCCCAGCTCGACCCCGCCGACAGGCCAACAACCTCGAGGTCGGCAGAGTCCCCAGCAACCTCTAGCGCCTGGGTGCCTATCGACCCGGTCGACCCGAGGACAACGATCCGCCGGGACACGTCAGCGGGCTCCGGGGCAGCTCACAGCATCGCCTGCCAGACGTAGAAGCCGACGACGACGGCGAAGAGGGCGGCATCAAGGCGGTCCAGTACGCCTCCGTGGGCGCCGAACACGGTCCCCGAGTCCTTGGTGTGGGCCTCGCGCTTGAGCGCGCTCTCGAAGAGGTCTCCCAGCGGCGCGATCAGGGCTGCGCAGAAGCCCAGGAGGAGCGCCTGCGGCCCGGTAAGCCAGTCAAGGTAGAGACCGACGAACCATCCGGCGAGAGTCCCGGCAAGGATGCCGATCAGGAGCCCCTCCCACGTCTTTCCCGGGGAGAGCGAAGGGGCCAGCTTCCGGCGGCCGAACGCCCTGCCGCCGAAGTAGGCGCCGGTGTCACCGACGAAGGTCGCGACGAGCACGAGCACCAGGATCGCCGCGCCGTGCTCGAGGTCGCGCAGCATCACGGCGTGCGAAAGGGCGAGCCCGATCCACGCCAGCCCGAGCATGCCGAGCGCCAGGCCGCGCACGTCGCCGCGGCGCGGCGCGAGCAGCCCGCCGAGGAAGACCACGGGAAGGGCGGCGACGGTCGCCAGCAGCAGGCGCGGCGGCCCGCCGGTGCGCGCGGCGGCGATCATCAGAGCGAAGGCCAGGAAGACTGCGAAGACCGGGGCCGCCCAGCGGGGGAACATCGAGAAGAGCTCCCGCAGCGCCATGACGCCGAGGACGAGCAGCCCGGCAGCGAAGATCCAGCCCCCCGCGGCCACGAGGAGGATCGCCAGGAGGATCAGCGGCAGCGCGACGAGCACCCTGGCGACGAGGTCGGAGCTTCGGTTCTTTAGCGCGCGCCCCCTGGGCCGGCGGCCGAAGATCGGCCGCCGGGGTGCCTTCTCGGTCTCCTCGACGACCCGTACGACCCTCGTCTCCTCCATCAGCGGCCCCCGTATCGCCGCTGTCGCGAGGCGAACTCCTCGAGGCACTCCTCGAGCGCAACCCGGTCGAAATCGGGCCAGTACTCGTCGCGAAAAACCAGCTCGGAGTACGCGCACTGCCAGAGCAGGTAGTTGGAGAGCCTCATCTCGCCGCTGGTGCGGATAAGGAGGTCGGGGTCGTGCATCTCCGGCGCGTAGAGAAGCTCCTGGAAGGCATCCTCGCCCCCGCCTTCATAGCGCCGGGCGGC
The DNA here is from genome assembly GCA_032119675.1 of Solirubrobacteraceae bacterium. GTDB lineage: Bacteria > Actinomycetota > Thermoleophilia > Solirubrobacterales > Solirubrobacteraceae > F1-60-MAGs163. The sequence continues at coordinate 14,847 of JAUMBN010000208.1, forward strand.
GTCGATGATCTCGCTGCGCCCGCCGTAGTCGAAGGCGATGAATAGCGTGAGCCGGTCACCTTCCGCCGTCTCGGACTCGGCCCACTCCATCGCCTCGATCAGGTCCGGGGCGACGCGGTCGCGGCGGCCGATGAAGCGCATCCGCACGCCCTCTTCCTTGAGCTCCGGCGTCTCGCTGCGGATCCTCTCGGCGAACATCTCCATCAGGGCCGCCACCTCCTCGGGCGGGCGCGACCAGTTCTCGGTTGAGAATGAGTAGACGGTCAGCTCCCGGATCCCCAGGTCGACGGCGTCGCGCAGGCGGGCCTTTACCGTGTCGGCGCCGGCCCGGTGACCCTCGACGACCGGCAGGTCCCGCGAGGAGGCCCAGCGGCCATTGCCGTCTGTGATGATCGCGACGTAGCGGGCCTCAGCCCCACCCGTGGCCATCAAACCTCCAGGATTTCGGCTTCTTTGCCCTTCAGGTGGGAGTCGAGGTCAGCCACCCGCTCGTCGGTCAGCTTCTGGAGTTCGCCTTCGGCCCGGTGCTCATCATCGGCACCGGCCTCGCCGGCCTCCCGCAGCTCGCGCAGGTCCTGCATCACGTCGCGACGCACGTTGCGGATAGCCACGCGGCCTTCCTCGGCGATGTTCCGGACAACCTTCACAAGCTCCTTGCGACGCTCCTCGCTGAGCTCGGGAATGGCCAGCCTGATGATCTTCCCGTCGTTGCCCGGGGTTAGTCCGAGGTCGGCCTCCATGATCGCCTTCTCGATGGCGGGGAGCGTGGAGACGTCAAACGGCTGGACGGTTATGAGCCGGGCTTCGGGCGCATTTATGGTCGCGAGCTGGTTGAGGGGCGTCTCGGCGCCGTAGTAGTCGACGGTAACCCGGTCGAGAATCGCCGGGCTGGCCCGCCCGGTGCGAACGCTGGCGAACTCCTGGTTGGTGGCATCGACGGTGCGGACCATGCGCTCCGAGGCGTCTCCGAGAAGTTCGTCTATGAGTTCACTCACGAGCTGACCACCGTCCCAACCTGCTCGCCGCAGACTATCCGGTCGATATTCCCATCGGTGTTCATGTCAAAGACGTGAATCGGCATCGAGTTCTCCATGCAGAGAGCCAGCGCGGTCGCGTCCATCACCTTGAGCTCACGGCGTATTGCCTCCATGTGGGTGATATCCCGGATCAGCTCTGCCGAGGGGTCGGTGCGCGGGTCGGCCGAATAGACGCCGTCCACACCGTTCTTGGCCATCAGAATCGCCTCTGCCCGTATCTCGGTTGCCCGCAGGGCGGCGGCGGTGTCGGTAGTGAAGAACGGGTTTCCGGTGCCGGCGGCAAAGATCACGACCCGCCCTTTCTCGAGGTGACGGTCGGCACGACGCCGGATATACGGCTCGGCCACCTCCTCGACGTGGATCGCCGACTGGACTCGCGTCTGGACCCCCATCTTCTCCAGCGCGTCCTGGAGGGGAAGTGCGTTGAGGAGCGTGGCGAGCATGCCCATGTAGTCCGCGGTGGCGCGGTCCATGCCTTCGGCGGCACCGGTCATGCCCCGGTAGATATTCCCGGCGCCGACGACGATCGCGACCTCGACGCCCCGGTCACGGACGGTCCTGATCTGCCCGGCGACGTCCTCGAGGCGCTCGGGGTCGGTCCCGTATTCCAGGCCCCCGAGAAGCGACTCTCCCGAGAGCTTCACCAGCACCCTCCGGAAGACCGCCTCGGCTGCCATCGCCCCTACTCCCCTACGGCGTACCGGACGAAGCGCCGGACGACGATGTTCTCGCCGGTCTTGGCCGAGAGCGCGGCTCGCATATCCTCGATCGTCTGCCCCTCGTGACGGTCGGCGTTCACGTGCGGCTGTCGCAGCAGGACGACCTCGCCAAGCCACTTGTCGAGCATGCCGTCGACGATCTTCGGCCGGATATCCTCCGGCTTGTCGGCCACCTGCTCGGCGAAGATCCGGGCCTCTGCCTCACGGGCCTCCTCCGGCACGTCCTCGTCATTTACGTACTGCACCGTGGGGCTGGCCGCGACGTGCATCGCCACCTCACGGGCGAAGTCGGTGAAGTCCTCGTTCCTGGCCACGAAGTCGGTGTTGCAGTCGACCTGGACCATGACCCCGACCTTCCCGCCGGCGTGGATGTAGGACTGGACGGTCCCCTCCGCCGCCTCGCGGTCGGAGAGCTTGCCGATCTTGTTGCCCATCTTCACGCGGATGAGCTCGGCGGCCTTCTCCATGTCGCCCCCCGCCTCGGCGAGGGCCTCCTTGCAGTCCATCATCCCGGCGCCGGTCTGCTTTCGCAGCTGGGCAACGTCCGATGCCTTGATCTCGGAGCTCATGGCTGCTCCCCTGTCGGCGCCGCCCCGGCGCCGGGGGCGCCCGCCGCGGGAGGGGCCGGCGGTGCCTCGCCCGCGGCCTCGGCGTTGGCGGCGGCCACCTTGGCCTCGGCCTCCTCGGAGGCGCGACGGGCCTCATCCTCTGCTTCGCGGGCGGCCTGAGCCTCAGCATCTCGTGCGGCCTGGGCCTCCGCCTCGGCGCGGGCCTTCTCCTCCTCGGCCAGGAAGGCGAGCCGATTCTCGGCGATCACGTCGGCGAGCCCGTCGGCGATCACCTTGCAGGAGCGGATCGCGTCGTCATTGCCCGGGATCACAAAATCGATCCCGTCCGGGTCGCAGTTCGTGTCGACCAGCCCGATAACCGGGATTCGCAGGCGCTGTGCCTCACGCACGGCGATCTCCTCGACGTTGAGGTCGACCACGAAGATCGCGTCGGGCGGACGCTGCATGTGCTTTACGCCCCCGAGGTTCGCCCGCAGCTTTTCGAGATCGGCCTCGGCCGCCAGGCGCTCGCGGGTGGGCAGCAGCTGGAGCTGCCCGTCCTCCTCGTAGCCCTCGAGGTCGTGGAGGCGCCGGATGCGCTGGCTGATCGTCTGGTAGTTGGTCAGCAGGCCACCGAGCCAGCGGTGGTTGACGTAGGGCATCCCCGCGCGCTCGGCCGCCTCCTTGACGGCGTCGCGGGCCTGCTTCTTGGTTCCGACGAACAGGACGATCCCACCCCTGCGCGCGAGCCCGGCCACAAACTCGGTTGCGCCAGACAGCGCAGCTTCGGTCTGGATGAGGTCTACGACGTAGATGCCGTCGCGCTCTCCGAAGATGTACCGACGCATCTTCGGGTTCCAGCGCCGGGTCTGGTGCCCGAAGTGGACACCGGCTTCCAGCAGTTCTCTGAGTCCGACCTCGCTCTGGGCGGTGGTCACGTTTGCTGCTCCCTTTTTCGTGTTTTGGTTTCCTCGCGGCGGCCGGCGCTTACGGCTCGGGGCCGATCAGGGTGCGCCACCCGTGTACCCGCAAGGGTCGGGGTTGGTTACCCGGCCATTCTAGCCCGGGTCCGGTTCCCTGGGCTCTTCACCGGCCCGCGCCCGGGCCAACGCGGCCTCGAGGTCGTCCGGCAGGGGCGATGCCACGTCTACCTCACCGCCGGCGGGATGGGTGAAGGCGAGGCGGGCGGCGTGCAGGAACTGGCGCTCCAGGCCAAGCGCACCGGGCACTCCGTACTCCGGGTCCCCGACCACGCGCAAGCCGATCGCCGCCAGGTGGGCACGGATCTGGTGGGTACGGCCCGTCTCCAGCGTTACCCGCAGGAGCGTCGCATGCGGGAACTCTTCCTCGACCTCGAAGTGGGTTACCGCCTCGCGGGGCCGGTCGGTGTCGACCGACTGGACCGTCCTGCGCCGCCGGTCACGGCCGATGGGCGCGTCGACCGTGCCGGTACGGGATCGCGGGCGCCCCGCAACCAGAGCCAGGTACTCGCGCCTGACCTCCCTGGCGGAGATTGCCTCCTGCAGCGCCCGATGGGTCTCGTCGTCCCGTGCCACGACCAGCAGCCCCGACGTGCCCAGGTCGAGACGGTGAACGATCCCGGGACGCTCGGGATCCTCGCCCCCGGCGGCCCGGCCGGCGAGCCCCTGGGCGAGGGTCCCCGTCCGGTGGCCGGCCGAGGGGTGCGTAGCGACCCCGGCCGGCTTGTCCACCACCAGCAGCCGCTCGTCCTCCCACGCGATCCCGAAGGGCACATCGCCGGCGTCTGCCTCCGGTACGGCGGGCTCTCTCCCCGCCTCCTCCCACTCCACCACGTCGCCGGGTTCGAGCTGGCGGCTCTTTGCCGCGGGGGAGCCGTTGACCGTCACCTTTCCCCCGGCAATCGCTGCCTGCGCCCTGGCCCGCGAGCCGAGCGGTCCGGCGAGAAAGATGTCCAGGCGCTCGCCCGACTGGGCCGGCTGGACCTCAGCCTTCATCCCGCCGCCTTTCGCTGCCTGCGGGCGTGGAGTTCGGCGACCACCACCATGAGAATCACCCCGCCGGTGATCGCGACGTCGGCGACGTTGAACGACGGCCAGCCCGGAAGCTTGACGTAATCGGTCACCGCCCCCTCCACCACCCGATCGATGACGTTTCCCAGCGCTCCGCCGACCACCATCCCCGCCGGCAGCCAGATCCAGGGGGTCTCCAGGTGGGTCAGGAAGTACCAGAGCAGAATGCCGATGGCGCCCGCCACGAGGAGGGCCACGAGCGCGCCGTTACCTGACAGCTGGCCAAAGGCCACGCCGGTGTTGCGCACGTAGGTGAGTTGGACGACCGAGCCCAGGACCTCGCGCTCTTCCCCGGGCTGCAGCGAGCCGCGGACCGCGACCTTCACCACCTGGTCCACGACGAGCACCGCTATCGCCGTCAGCCCGGCCAGCGCGACCGTCGACCGGGGGGAGTGGTTCATCCCCGAATAAGACCGACGATGATCCCGCCGCCGATGGTCAGGACGAGGATCGCCACGATCGGGCTGAAATCGAAGGCGCCGATCGGGGGAATGAATCTCCGGAAGAGCGCCAGGTAGGGATCGCAGACCTGCCTCAGGAACGAGACGATCGCGTCGCTGGCGCGGTTGTAGGGCAACCGTCCGCCGAAGGCGAGGTAAAGCCCCAAGAGGATCCAGATGATGATCAGCACCACGTAGACGTTGATCAGGGCCGACAGGTAGTCGGCGATCGTCCCGCGCACGTTGGCCATCGGTGCGGCCGTGTTCATGCCCCGCCCTCAACCACGGCCCTGACCGCTTCGGCAAAAGCTTCCCTGACCCTTGCCTGTTCCAGCTCGGCCAGCCCCTTCTCGGTCACTCCCCCCGGCGAGGTAACGGCCTCACGCACTTTGGCGGCGTCGGCCCCGTCCTCCGAGAGGAGGGCCATCGCGCTCCCGAAGGTCGCCCCGACCAGCGAGGCGGCCACCACCGGGTCCATCCCGGACTCGACTGCCGCCGCAATCTTGGCCTCGGCGACGAGGGCGAGAAAGGCCACTCCGGAGCTCATCACGGCGGTCGCCGCGGCGAAGTCGGACTCCTGCAGCACGAATACCGGCCCCAGCTCTTCCAGCAGCCCGCGGATCGTCCCGAAGGCGGCCGGGTCCCCGGCATCGTCGTCGGCCAGGACCGTCACGCCGTGGCCGAGCCTCATTGCGGTGTTTGGCATCACGCGGAAGACGAGGCTGTCGGGGTACGCGGCGCGCAGCTCATCGAGAGCGACCCCGGCCAGCGGCGAGAGGACCACGTCGGCGCCTGAGGCGGCCTCGGCAGCAACCTCGCCCAGTTGGGCCGGCTTGTGGCAGAGGATCACCAGGTCGCTGCGCGCCGCGAGATCGGCATTGTCCTCCACCACTTCGCCTCCGGTAGCCGCAGCCAGAGCCTGCGCACGGGAGGTGTCGATGTCGGTGCAGAGCACCGGCTGTCCCCACCCCAGCGCAAATGCCGTGGCAATGTTGCCGCTGCCGATCAGTCCTATCTGCATCGCCGGGGAACGCTAGCGGCCCGGGGCCGGGCGCGGCTCCCGGGATCAGCTCTGGTTGAAGAAGCCCTTCTCGATCAGCTCGGCGCGCGCCTCGGCCGAGATCTCCACGTTGCGCGGCGTGAGCATGAAGACCTTGTCGGCGATCTTCTGCATGCCGCCGTCGAGTCCGTAGGTCAGCCCGCTCGTGAAGTCGATCAGCCGCTTGCTCAGCTCGGTGTCGGTCGACTGGAGGTTGAGCACCACCGGCACGCCGTCGCGGAACTTGTCGGCCACCTGCTGGGCGTCGTTGAAGCTCTTTGGGATGACGAGGTGGACGCTGCCGGTGCCGGATCCTCCGTTCCGGACGCGTGGCGATGCGCGAACGTCGAACTCCTCCTCGGTGAAGATCTCATCGACCTCGCCACCGCGGCGCTTGGAGAGTCGCCTGACGCTTCCGCGCTCGCGATAGCGGCCCTCGAGCTCGGCCTCCGAGTCGACCGGGTCCCCCGCGTACGGGTCACGGTCCTCAGCCAGGCCGAAGTAGACCAGCGTTCGGTGCCATGTGTCACTCAGTGCCATACAAGCGTGATTTTATCCGCCGACCGGCGTTTTCCTGCCCCGGGGGGCAGATTCCGCTCAGGGCCTCAGAATCCGGCTTCCCACACGCACAAGCGTGGCGCCCTCTTCGACCGCCACGGGAAAATCCTGCGTCGTTCCCATCGAAAGCTCGGGAAGCCCGAACTCGCGGCCCAGGTCGGCAAGCCGGGCGAAACACGGGCGACTCTGCTCCGGGTCTTCGGTGAACGGTGGCATCGTTGAAAGCCCGACGACCGGAACCGGGGAGCGCTCGATGAAGGCACCCAGCTCAGCGGGTGCAACCCCGTCTTTG
>JAUMBN010000209.1:0-1821 GCA_032119675.1 Solirubrobacteraceae bacterium
CCAATACCGAGCAGACCGGCCGCATGCTCGAGGCGCTGGGGCCGCTGCTGGCCTCGGAGGCGCCCGACGCCGTCCTGGTCTACGGCGACACCAACTCGACCCTCGGGGGCGCCCTGGCCGCAGCCCAGGCGCAGGTACCGGTCGCCCACGTTGAGGCCGGCATGCGCTCCGGCGACATGACGATGCCCGAGGAGCTCAACCGGATCCTCACCGACCACGCCTCCGACCTGCTGCTCTGCCCGTCGCAGGTGGCGGTCGAGAACCTGGCCATAGAGGGGCTCGGCGCCCGGGCCGAGCTGGTCGGGGACGTGATGGTCGACGTCGCCGAGCTGATCCGCCCGCGCGCGGCCAAGGATTCGGAGCCGCTCGAGCAGGCAGGAGTGGAGCGAGGCGGCTACGTGCTGGCCACCGCCCACCGCGCGGCCAACGTCGACGACCCCGAGCGCCTCGCTCGCCTCGTCGCACTCCTGGCTGCGGTTCCGGAGACCATCGTGCTGCCGCTCCACCCGCGCACCCGCGCCAGGCTCGAGGAGGCGGGCCTCATGGCCGAGCTCGAGGGCGCGGGCGTGAAGCTGCTGCCTCCGCTCGGCTATCCCGCCTTCACTGCGCTGCTGCTCGGGGCCAGGGCGGTGCTGACAGATTCGGGTGGCGTGCAGAAGGAGGCCTACCTGGCGGGCATCCCGTGCGTGACGATGCGTGACACCACCGAGTGGGTGGAGACCGTCGACCTGGGGTGGAACCACCTGGTCGACCTCGACGCCGAGAAGGCGCTCGCCGCGCTACAGGAGCAGCCTTCGGGCGCGCGGCCGGCCGTCTACGGCGACGGTAGAGCCGGCCACCACGTGGTCGAGGCGATCGGTCAGCTGGCCGGCTGACCGAGGCGCAGGAACGTCACCCCGGCCGCCTCGAACGGCGCCGGATCGACCTGGCCGCGCCCGTCGAGCACCGCCTGCAGGCCCGGGTAGTCGGCCGGGTCCAGGGCCGCGTACTCCTCGTGGTCGGCCTGGACGATGATCGCGTCGACATTGCCGCCGTCCCACGGCTCGAAGCCGAGCTCCTCCAGCTCCTGCGCGTCGTAGAGAGGGTCGGCGGCGACGGGCCGTGCGCCGGCGCGGCGCAGCTCTTCGGCTGCAGGGAAGGCGCCGCTGAATGCCGTCTCCTTCACGCCGCCGCGGTAGGCGACGCCGAGGATCAGCACCGTCTTTCCGTCCAGCCCGCCAAGAGCCTCCCCGAGCCGGGCAACGGCGTGGGCGGGCATGGCCTCGTTCACCTCGCGGGCCGCAGCGGGCAGCGTGGCATCCGGGTCGCCCTCCAGGTAGAAGCGGGGGTAGACGGGGATGCAGTGGCCGCCGACGGCGATGCCCGGCCGGTGGATGTGGCTGAACGGCTGGCTGTTGGCCGCCTCGATCACGCGGTCGACGCCCACGCCCTCCTGCTCGGCGAAGCGCGCAAGCTCGTTGGCGAAGGCGATGTTGAGGTCGCGGTAGGTGGTCTCCGCGAGCTTGGCCAGCTCGGCCGCCTCGGCCGAGCCCATTCCCCACACCTCGGCGTCGAGGAACTGGCCGTAGAGCTCGACCCCGCGCGCCTCGCCCTCCGGGCCGAGGCCACCGACGAGCTTGGGGTAGGTGGCCAGGTCGGCGAAGACCCGGCCGCTGAAGACCCGCTCGGGGCTGAAGACGAGGTGGAAGTCGACTCCCTCGGTCAGCCCGGAGGCCGCCTCCAGGCCCGGGCAGATGCGCCGGCGGGTGGTGCCGACCGGCACCGTGGTCTCGAAGCTAACCGTCGTGCCGGCCTGCAGGCCCGCGCCGATCGCCTCGACCA
>JAUMBN010000210.1:0-4730 GCA_032119675.1 Solirubrobacteraceae bacterium
GGGCCGGCGCCGACGCGGGTGGCGTAGGCCTTGGCTATGCCCCAGACCTCGCCGATGTCCTTCGGCCCGACCCCGGTGCCCACGCAGGCGGCGCCCGCGATCGGGTTGGAGGAGGTGACGAACGGGTAGGTGCCGTGGTCGATGTCGAGCAGGGCGGCCTGGGCTCCCTCGAAGATCACCTGCTGCCCGGAGTCCAGCGCGTCGTGGATCAGGCTCGTGGTGTCGGCTATGTACTGCTCCAGGCGGCTGCCGTAGAGCAGGTACTGCTCGGTGATCGTCTGGAGGTCGAGCGCCGGGTCGCGCTCGAACTCGCGCAGCTGCTGGGTCTTGGGCTGGAGTGCGGCGATGATCTTCTGCTTGAGGATCTTCTCGTCGAGCATGTCCTGCACGCGGATCCCGAGCCGCAGCGCCTTGTCTGCGTAGCAGGGGCCGATCCCGCGCCTGGTGGTGCCGATCTCGCGCTTGCCGAGCTTCGCCTCGCCTACCTGGTCGAGCATCAGGTGGTAGGGCATGATCAGGTGTGCGTTGGCGCTGAGCCTCAGGTTGGAGGTGTCAACGCCGCGCTCGCGCAGCCCGTCGATCTCGCCGGTGAGCACCGCCGGGTCGACCACGACGCCGTTGCCGATCACGCAGGTGGTGTCGGGGTAGAGGATCCCGGAGGGGATCAGGTGGAACTTGAAGACCTCGTCGCCGTGGACGATCGTGTGGCCGGCGTTGTTGCCTCCCTGGAAGCGCGCGACGACGTCCGCGCGCGCGGCGAGCAGGTCGACGATCTTGCCCTTCCCCTCGTCGCCCCACTGGGCTCCGACGATGACGGTGCTCGGCATCCGCAGGTGAGTCTAGGCGCCGGTCAGGCGAGCCGCAGGTCGGCGGCCGGTGGCGGCTCGTCGCGCCGGTCGACGGCTTCGAAGCGTCGGTGGTCGCGGCCGAAGAGCGGCACGATCTCGCACATCTCCTCCAGGCGGGAGACCGTTCGCTCCCCGATCTGGGCGGCGAGCTCGTCGCGCTCGAGGTTGGTGGTCACAACGACCGCCTTCTCGGCCTCGTAGCGGGAGTTGATTATCGAGTAGAGCTGTTCGAGCACCCACGCGCTGGTCTTCTCCGCGCCGAGGTCGTCGACCTGGAGCAGGTCGACGTCGGCGAGGCGGTCGAGCAGGCTTACGTAGCTGGCGTTGTTGTCCTCCTCGAAGGTGCCGCGGATCTCGGCGAGCAGACGGGGCAGGGAGTAGATGGCCACCGAGCGGCCGGCGTCTATCGCCGCCTGGGAGACGATCATCGCCAGCGTCGTCTTGCCGGTGCCGACGTCGCCGAAGAACCACAGGCCGCGGCCGGTGTCGAGGCGCTCGTCGAGCTCGCGGACGTAGCGGCGGACCATCTGCACCTGCCCGTCGGGCATCTCGGTAACCGGCGGGCGCTCGAACGATGCTCCGCGGTAGCGCCGGGGAACCACGGCGGAGAGCGAGCCGGCCCGGCGCCGGTTGATCATCGAGACGCGGCAGCTGCAGGGCCGGACCCCACCGGCTTCCTCGTCGTCGATCCAGCCCGAGCCCCCGCAGAGCTCGCAGCGGCTCACGCGACCTCCTGGAGGATGTTGCGAAAGCGCGGGTACTCGTGCTGGAAGGAGAGCTTGATGTTCTTCAGGGCGCCGTTGCGGTGCTTGGCGATGATGAGCTCGCTGACGCCCGGCTCCTCGGAGTCTTCGTGGTTGTAGTACTCGTCGCGGTAGATGAACATCACCACGTCTGCGTCCTGCTCGATCTGGCCCGACTCGCGCAGGTCGGAGAGCAGCGGGCGCTTGTCGGTGCGCGACTCGACGCCGCGGGAGAGCTGGGAGAGGGCGATTACCGGCACGTTCAGCTCGCGGGCGAGAATCTTCAGGCCGCGGCTCATCTCGCCGACCTGCTGGACGCGGCTGTCGTAGCGGCTGTCGGCCCGCAGCAGCTGGAGGTAGTCGATGATGATCAGGCCCAGGCCGCCCTGGTCGTGGAGCGACTGGTGAAGGCGGCGGGCCTTGGCGCGTATGTCGAGCAGGCCGATATCCGAGGAGTCGTCGACGTAGAGCTTGGAGCTGTCGTACTCGTTGGCGACACGCAGCACTCTCTGCCAGTTCTCGTCGCGGACCTTGCCCTTGCGCAGGTCGTCGCCCTTGATCGAAGCCTGCGAGGCGATGAAGCGCTGGGCCAGCTCGGCCTCGGACATCTCGAGCGAGAAGAGGGCGACCGCCCGGGGGTTCTCCTTGTCCAGGGCGACGTTCTCGGCGATGTTGGTCACCAGCGCCGACTTGCCCATCGAGGGGCGCGCGGCGATGATGATCAGGTTGCCGGGCTGGAAGCCGCCGGTGACGGCGTCGAGGTCGGGAAAGCCGGCCGGCACGCCGGTTATCGACTTGCCGAGGCGGGCGAGCTCGTCCCAGCGCTTGATCTCCTGCTGGAGGACCTCACCGACGACCCGGAAGTCCTGGCCACCCTCGCCCATGCGGATCTCGAGGATCGTCCGCTCGGCGGTGTCGATGATCTCCTGGGGCTCGCCTTCGCGGGTCAGGACCTTCGACTGGATCTGGTAGGAGGCGTCCAGCAGGCGCCTCAGGTGGGCGGTCTCGCGGACGATCTGCGCATAGCGGCGCAGGTTGCCGACCGCCGGCACGGCGGTGACGAGCTCCTCGACCTCGTCGGCGCCGCCCGCGTCCTCGAGGCTGCCGGTGGACTTGAGCTGCTCGACGACGCTGAGAACGTCGATCTCGGTGCCGCCGTCGAAGAGCTGAAGCATCGCCTCGAAGACCACCCGGTGGCGGCTGCGGTAGAAGTCGCGCGCGCGCAGCTCCTCCTCGACGACGAAGGTGTAGTGGGCCTGCTCGGAGAGAAGGATCGCGCCGAGAACGGCCTGTTCGGCCTCGATCGAGTGCGGCGGGGTGGAGTCGCCGCCGGGCATCCGCGAGGGGGCGGAATCGGGTGGCTGGGCGGCGATCGTCATCGTCGGTCGAAGCTACCAACGGATGCGGGCGTCATGCACGGCCGATTGCCGCAAATGACGAAGAGTTATTTCGGCCGCGGGCGGCGGAGAGGGCGGGGCGCTACTGCTCGACGACGATCGTCTTGACGGTGGCCTTCACGCCGCCGTCGAGGCCGACCTCGACCTCGTAGGAGCCGGTCTCGCGGATCGGCTCGGCGAGCGCGATCTTGCGGCGGTCGACCTGGACCCCGCGGGCCTCGGTGATCGCGTCGGCGATCTCCTGCGCGGTGACCGATCCGTAGAGGCGCCCGTCCTCGCCGGCCTGGGCCGGGATGGTGAGGGTGGTGTTGCCGAGCAGCTCGGCGAGCTCGCGGGCCTCGCCGGCGGCCTCCTCCTGGGCGACCTGGGCGGCGGCGGCCATCGACTCGGCCTCGGCGATCAGACCCTTGGTGGCCGGCTGGGCCAGGCCACGCGGGATCAGGTAGTTGCGCAGGTAGCCCTTGGAGACGGAGACCACGGTGCCTCGCGGCCCGAGGTTCTCGACGTCGGCGGTCAGGACGGCCTGGGGCATCAGTCGCGGTCGCGGTCGCGGCCACGCCCGCGGCGCGGACGGTCGTCGCTGCCGCTGCCCTCGGCGATGTACGGGATGAGGGCGAGCTCGCGGGCGCGCTTGATCGCCTCGGCGAGCTGGGTCTGGTGACGCCGGCAGAGGCCGGTCATTCCGCGCGGGCGGATCTTCCCGCGGTCGGAAGTGAAGCGATCGAGCGTGACCGTGTCGCGGTAGTCGACGCGGTCGATCTTCTCCTTGCAGAAGTAGCAGGACTTGCGCCGCCCGCTTCCGGGGCCGCCCTTCCTGCTGTCCCGGCGGCGGGACGTTGACTGCGTTGCGCGCTTCTTGGCCACTGATACCTCGAGGTTGCTTGCTTCTCAGAATAGGAGCGCGCCACTTAAGGCGCGAACCGACAGTGTCGCACAACCGCGATCAGGCGGCCTCAAGGGCCGCTGCGCGCCGGTCGCCCGTCCAGCCGTGGCGGCCTGGGCGGCCGGCGGGCCAGGATCCCGGCCGCCCGGTGGCCAGGCCCTTCCCTAGAAGGGGATGTCGTCTTCGGCGGCGCTCTGCCCGGCCGGCGCCGAGGCGAAGTCGCTGGTGTCGGCGGGAACGTCGGCGCTGGGGGTGAAGCCGCCTTCCTGGCCGCCGCCCTCCTGGCCGCCACCCTCGCGGCCGCCCCCGAGGAACTGGACGCTGTCGGCGATGATGTCGACCGCCTGGCGCTTGTTGCCCTCCTGGGTCTCCCACTCGCGCCACTCCAGGCGCCCGTCGATCGCGACACCGCGGCCCTTGGCGAGGTACTTGGCGCAGTTCTCGCCCTGTGCTCCCCAGACGGTCACGTCGAAGTAGTTGGGCTTGTCGACCCACTCGCCGGAGGCGCTGTCCTTGCGGCGGGTGTTGCAGGCAACGCGAAGCTTGCAGACCGAGCTGCCGCTGGGCAGGGAGCGCAGCTCAGGGTCGGAGGTGAGGTTGCCGGTGATGATTACGCGGTTGATGTTTGAGGCCGCCATGGGGCGCTCCTTTCGCTGGCGCTTTGAGCGCCGGGGTCATTTCGCAGAACGGCGCGAGTGTAAACCGGCGGTCGGCGGCCGGAGAGGGCCCAAACCGCAATTTGCGCAGTTGTGTTGGCCTCCGGCAACGAAGAGAGGCTTACCGGGAACTACTCGGTCGCTTCGGGCTCGCCGGTGGGCTCGGCGGGAGCCTCGGCTTCGGCGGGAGCCTCGGCTTCGGC
>JAUMBN010000211.1:0-15332 GCA_032119675.1 Solirubrobacteraceae bacterium
CGGGGTGACGAAGTCCGGGTTCTCGTCGAAGAGGCTCTCGAGCGGCTCCTGGAAGTCGGAGAGGCGAAAGAACCAGTTCTGCTCGTTCTCGCGCGTCAGCTCGATGTGGTGGATCGGGCAGGTGTTGCCCTCTCCGATCTCCTGCTCGGTCTTGAAGTCGGCGCAGCGCGGGCAGTACCAGCCCTCGTAGGTGCCCTCGTACACGTAGCCGTTCTCCCTGACCCTCTCGAGGACCTCCTGGACCCGCTTGACGTGGTCGGGGTTGCTGGTGCGAATGAAGAAGTCGTTGCTGGCCTGCAGCTGAGGGGTCAGCTCGAGGAAGCGGGCGGCGTTTCGGTCGGCAAGCTCCTGCGGCTCGACCCCCTCGGCGGCGGCGGCGTGCGCGACCGGTTCGCCGTGCTCGTCGGTGCCGGTCAGGAAGAAGACCTTCTCGCCGCGCTGGCGGTGATGGCGGGCCATCACGTCGGCGGCGATCGTCGTGTAGGCGTGCCCGAGGTGCGGCGCCGCGTTGACGTAATAGATCGGTGTGGTGACGTAGAAGCTGCCGGCGCCCATCGGCGCTGAACGCTAGCGACCGGCGGGACGTGCGCGCCCGGCCGGCCGGCGTACCAGGCCGCCGGCCCCCAGGGCGATGCCGATACCTACCGCGGTGCCGGCGATCCCGAGGCCGAGCCAGGCGGCCCCCAGGAGCACGACAGCGAGCGGGAAGTCGGAGCGCGGTGCGGGCGTCAGCCGCGAGTCGGGACGGATGGGGCGACCGGGCCGCAGCGCAGGGGCGAGCGGTGCCGGACCGGAAACGGGCGCGAGCAGCGACAGCGGGTCGAGGTAGCCGTGAGGCCGGTTCCGCAGCCGGGCGCCGATGAAGAGCCGGCCGTCACGGCCGACCCGACCAACCGGCTGCCCGGCGGCAACCGTGTCCCCGCGGCGCGGCGCGACCGTGGCCAGGCCGGTGAGCGTCGCCGACAGGCGCCCGCAGCGTACGGAGACCCCCCGGCCGCCGGGAAGGCCCCCCGCGAAAGAGACCGTTCCGGCGCACGGCGCCCGCGCAGCCTCGCCGGGGCTGCCGGCCAGCGCCACCACCCGTCTCTGGCCCGGCACGAAGGGGCGGTGCCGGTCGAAGGAGAAGTGCCCGGCCACCGACGGGCCGTTGAGCGGAAGGCGCCAGGCTCCCTCGCTGGGCCGGGGCGCGCCGTAAGCGACCGGCGGACCTGAAAGGGCCACCAGCATTGCAATGAGGACGATCGGGGCCGGCACGGCGCCGACCGTAGGACCGACGCGGTGCCGCCGGGAAAAACGCGGGTCACCCGTGGCCAACGCGTGGCCGTCAGGTCGCCGGGCGTTAGTCCTTCGTAACTGCTCCCCCGTAGAGGTCGTTGGCCGAGAGCCCGGTGAGACGGGCCACCACCGACGCCGCCTGGCGCGGCCTGGCCCCGGACGCGACCAGCTCCCGGACCGCCGCGACCGCCTCCGTGCGGTCCGCATCCTGCCCGGAGGCGGCCCCGACCACGAGCACCACCTCGCCCTTTGGCGGCTTGCCTTCGTAGCGGGAGGCAAGCTCGGCCGCGCTGCCCCTCACGGTCTCCTCGTGGAGCTTGCTGATCTCGCGGCAGACCGCAACCGGGCGCTCCGGGTCCAACTCAGCCAGCGTCGCGAGCGTCGCCGGAAGCCGGCGGGGTGACTCGAAGGCGACGAGCGTCTCGTCGCCGCCGAGCACTTCCTCGAGCTCGCCCTGCCGGCGCGGCAGGAAACCGCAGAACCGCCAGCGGTCGGCAGGCAGGCCGGAAAGCACCAGCGCGGTCGTGACCGAGCTGGGGCCGGGCAGCACCTCGACCGGACTCCCCGCCTCAATGGTGGCCCTCACCAGCAGGAACCCGGGATCGCTCACCACCGGTGTGCCGGCATCGCTGACCAGGGCGACGGTCTCGCCCGCAGCGATCCGTTCGAGCAGCCGCGGAACCGCCTGGGCCTCTCCGTGCTCATCGCATCTCACGCGCGGGGTGGTGATCCCGTGGCGCTCGCACAGGACCGCAGTGGTGCGGGTGTCCTCGCAGGCGATCACGTCGGCGCCGCGCAGTGTGTCGACTACCCGGGCGGTGATGTCGTCGAGGTTGCCGATCGGCGTCGGGCAGACGACCAGGCGCCCCGCCCCGGCGGGGCTCACTGAGGCGCGAACTCCTCGAAGGCGAGGGTCGCGGCGCCGATCAGCCCGGCGTCGGAGCCGAACCGGGCCGGGACGATCCGCACCGCGCTGCGCATCGACGGCAGCGCCTGGGTCTCCACGACCTCCCGGGCCGGGACGAGCAGCAGGTCGCCGGCCGCGACGGCGCCGCCGCCGATCGCAATCACCTCGGGGTTGAAAATGTTGACCAGCGAGACCATGCCGAGCCCGAGCCGCTCGCCAACCAGCGCGATTGCGGCGACCGCGTCCTCGTCGCCATCGTGGGCCATCTCGGTGACCAGCGCCCCGGTGATCTCCCGGCCCTCCGCCCTGGCCCGGCCCAGCGCGGAGTCAGGGTTGCGGTCGGCGGCATCCTCGCCGGCGCGGCCGATCGCCCTCCCCGAGGCGTACCACTCGTAGTGACCGTGGCCGGGGCAGCGGCAGGGCGGGCCGTCGATGTCGATCACCATGTGACCGATCTCGGCCCCGCCTCCCGTGCTCCCGCGCACCATTTCCCCGTTGGAGACGATCCCGCCCCCTATACCGGTGCCGACGGTGAGCATCAGGGCGTCACGGGCACCCTCGGCGACTCCGTGGCGCCACTCGGCAAGCATCGTGCAGTTGCCGTCGTTGTCGATCGCGACCGGACGGTCGAGACGCTCCGCCATGAGGTCCTGGAAGCGCACTCCCTCGAGCGGCAGGTGCGGCGAGGCGGCGACGACGCCCTCGGGGCGGTTGAGGATCGCCGGGATTCCGAAGCCGACGCCGGTCACCTCGCCCGGGGCTTCCTCGGCCGCCTCCTCGACCAGCTCGGCGAGCCGGTCCAGCAGCTCCGTGGTGGACAGGTCGCCCGAGGGCCTCTGCGCCCGGTGATGCACGCCGAGAGACTCGTCCACCGCCGCGGCGAGCATCTTCGTCCCCCCCAGGTCGACTCCGATTACGCACTTGGCCGCCATGGCCGCCACCATATCCAGCGATGGGAAACGATTCACCGCTTCCACCCGAGCCCCGCCGGCGTCGCCGGACCGAGAGCACGCGCGGTGACTACCGGGTCTACCGTGCCGGGTCGCCCCCGGAGGCGCGCCCTCGCCGCCGGCCGCTTCCGCCCCGGGAGGGAAGGCAGGTTTCCGCACCGCCCCCGCCGCCCCTTCCGCCCCCGCGAGCGCCCGGGAGGGGAACGCGAGACTCACGCCAGCCCCGTGGGCCGCGGCCGCCGGGCAGGCGGCGCGGCCTGGCCTGGCGTATAGCCAGGTGGACCGTCCTGGCCATCGCCGGCTGGACCGCCCTCTCGGTCGCCCTCTTCCTCTTCAGTGCCCAGTTCCTCCAGGACCGCGTTCCCTCCAGCGCCCGAGCCCAGCTGGAGGCCCCCGGGGCGCCGCTGGTCTCGGCCTCCAACACCCTGATCCTCGGCTCCGACCTGCGGGCAAAGGGATCGAAGGAGCCGGGCGCGGCGACCTCCGGCCCCAGCCGGTCGGACTCGATCCAGGTCATGCGCGTCGGCGGGGGGCACAGCTCCAAGCTCTCGATCCCGCGCGACACGGTGGCCGAGGTTCCCGGCTACGGACCGCGCAAGATCAACTCGGCCTTCGCGCTCGGCGGCCCGGCCCTGGCCATCGAGACGGTCGGCAACTACCTCGGGATACCGATCAACCACGTGCTCCTCGTCAACTTCGACCAGTTCCCCGAGCTCGTGGACGCGATGGGCGGCGTCAACTACACCGGCGGCTGCGTCAAGGCGAAGATCAACGGCGGCTACGCCAACGGTGGCGTCACCCTCGACCTGCCGAAGGGCACCACGCGGCTGAACGGCGAGCAGGCGCTCGCCCTCTCCCGCACCCGGCTCAACAGCTGCGCGCCCGGAGAGAACGACCTCGACCGCGCCCGCCGCCAGCAGGAGATCGTCTCGGCCATGCGCTCCCAGGTCCTCTCTCCACGCGGCTTCATCCGCTGGCCGCTGGTCGGCTGGCAGGCGCCCCAGACCATCAGCTCCGACATGGGGGCCGCCGGGCTGACCGGGCTGATGCTGACGGTTGCGGCGTCGGGTTCGGGCAGCTCGAGCGTCCTCAAGCCCGACGGCGCCGTGGTGCTCCCGGACGGCGGCCTGGCGCTGACCGTGAGCGAGGAGTCGAAGCAGCGCCAGGTGGCGCGCTTCATGAGCCGCTGAGGCTCAGTCCTTCTTCTTGGAGGAGGCCGGCTTATCCTTGCCGGAGCCCTTGGCCTTGGCTTCCTTCTTCTCCTTGGCCTTCTCCGCCGTCTTGGCGTCGTGCGAGTCGGCGCCCTCCTTGGCCGACTTCTCGAGCTCGCGGTTGCGCCGGCGAGTCCCGTAGTCGGTGTTGTGGAAGCCCTTGCCCTTGAAGTGAATGGCGACGGGATGAAGGACCCTCTCCACCGGCACGCCGGTCTCCGGGTCCTCGGTGAGGGCGTCGTCGCTCATCCGCTGCTCGATCTCGAAGGTCGAGCCGTCGGGCCTCCTGTACTCGTAGATGGGCATCGCGGGCGCAGATTATAGGTCCGGGTGGGGGCGTCCCGGCGGCCGTCGTCCCTAGCATGCGCCCATGGCCGAAGACTCCGTGACCATGGACAAGATCGTCGCCCTCTGCAAGCGGCGCGGCTTCATCTTCCCCTCGTCGGAGATCTACGGCGGCCTCGGCTCCACCTACGACTTCGGCCACTACGGGGTGCTGCTCAAGGGCAACGTCAAGGCCGAATGGTGGCGCTCGATGCTCCAGGAGCACGACAACGTCGTCGCGCTGGACTCGGCGATCCTCCAGCACCCGCGGGTCTGGGAGGCCAGCGGCCACCTCGGCGGATTCAGCGACCCGATGGTCGACTGCAAGACCTGCGGCCAGCGCTTCCGGGCCGATGACCTGGAGAACGCCAGCTGCCCCCAGAAGCCCTCGAAGAACCCGGGCGACGGCCCCGACTGCGAGCTGACCGGCGAGCGCGAGTTCAACCTGATGTTCGAGACGACCGTCGGCCCGGTGAAGGACTCGGGCTCGGTGGCCTACCTGCGGCCCGAGACCGCCCAGGGGATCTTCATCAACTTCAAGAACGTCCTCCAGTTCTCGCGCAAGAGCCCGCCGTTCGGGATCGCCCAGGTGGGCAAGTCGTTCCGCAACGAGATCACCCCCGGGAACTTCATCTTCCGCACGCGCGAGTTCGAGCAGATGGAGATGGAGTTCTTCGTGCCCCCGGCCGAAGCCGGGAAGTGGTTCGAGTACTGGACCGCCGAGCGCGAGCGCTGGTACACCGGCCTGGGCATCCGGCCCGACCACCTGCGCCTGCGCGCCCACGAGGCCGACGAGCTCAGCCACTACTCGAGCGGCACCAGCGACATCGAGTACCTCTTCCCGATCGGCTGGTCGGAGCTCGAGGGAGTGGCCAACCGCGGCGACTTCGACCTCAGCCGCCACGCCGAGTTCTCGGGCGAGAAGCTCGAGTACTTCGACCAGGCCAGCGGCGAGCGCTACGTCCCCCACGTCATCGAGCCGGCCGCCGGCGCCGACCGGGCCACGCTCGCCTTCCTCGTCGACGCCTACGACGAGGAGGAGGTTGAGGGGGAAAGCCGGACCGTCCTGCGGCTCCACCCCCGCCTGGCCCCGGTGAAGGTCGCCGTCCTGCCGCTGGTGCGCAAGGATGGCCAGCCGGAGCTGGCCCGGGAGGTGTACGGGGCGCTAAGGCCGCTGATGCAGGCCGAGTACGACGAAGGCGGCTCGATCGGCAAGCGCTACCGGCGCCAGGACGAGATAGGCACGCCCTGGTGCGTGACCGTCGACCACCAGTCGCTGGAGGACCGCACGGTCACCGTCCGCGACCGCGACTCGCTCAGCCAGGACCGCGTCCCGGTCGACGAGCTGCCGGCACTCCTGGCCGGCCGCCTGGCCGGGCCCTGGCAGACGCCGAAGCTCGGCTGAGCCGGGCAGCGAATCCTGGAGCCGGAGAGCCGGCTCAGGCGTCGTCGGCGGCGCCGTCGCCGTTGGTGGAAGCGGCCGCGGCTGCGGCAGCCTCCGCCTCGGGAGCCGGCGTGGTCACGGTGGCCGCCGAAGTCGGCGGGGCCGTGGTCGGCACGTAATCGAACTCCTCCTCGGCCCCAAAGACCAGGTCGAGGATCTTGTCGCGCAGGCCGACGCTCACGACGACCGCCAGCGCGGCGCCGGCGGTGAGGATCAGGAGGTTGCGGGCCAGGTGGCTCTTGCGCGGCGGTGCGATGACCCGGTCGCGCGCCTCGAGGGCGGCGTCACTGGCCTTCTTGATCGAGCGGCGCACCTTGTCGTCGTCGAGGATCGCGGCCGCCGGGTTGTCGGCGGCAGAGATGCGGTCGAAGGCATCGCGGGCCGACTCGTAGGCCACGCGGGCGTTCTCGCGGACCTTCGGGTCCTCGGCGATCCGCCGCAGGTACTCGTTCTCCTTCAGCTGCTGAGCGCTCTCGCTCGCGTTGGCTGCCCAGGTGGAAATTGCCATCGAATCTCTTCTCCTGTCGGAATTTCGTCAGAAAATCGGCTGAAGTGCGTGAGCATAGCCTCAATCGCCGGTCCGTGCGGAAAAGGGCCCGGAGGCCTCTGGGAAAAGGCCTAGAGCTCGATAACGGCGCCCGAACGGGCCAGCTCGACGGGCCCACCGAATGCCTCCTCGGCCTGGCGGCGCGAAAGCTCCTGGTCGAGCTCGTCGGTGATGTGGGTGATGACCACCCGGCCCGCCCCTGCCGCCCGGGCGTGCTCGCCGGCCTCGATGGCGGTCAGGTGACCACGGGGCTCGTCGTCCTCGGGCTCGCGAAGGGTCGCCTCGATCAGGAGAAGGTCGGTGTCGCGCGCGAATTCGACCAGCCCCTCGTTGGGCGCGCAGTCGGCGCCGAAGGTGAACCGCGGTCCATCGTCCCCGGCGCGGATGTCCACGGCGAAGGTCGGTACGTAGTGGGGCACAGGCTGGAAGCGGATCGTGAAATCGCCGGCGCTGGCGATGTCATCGGGCTCGTATTCGACGATCTGGAAGGCCTCTTCGATGATGTCGGCCGGGCCCCACAGCTCGGCGAGCGCGTGGAGGATCGCCGTGCCCCCGGCGGGGATGATCAGCTCCGGGCGGTTGGTTGCCGGGCCGAGCGGCGAGAAGGTCATCGCGTAGGCGAAAGGGACCAGGTCGAGAACGTGGTCGGCGTGGAAGTGGGTGATCAGCACCGCGTCGAGCTCGCGGTAGTCGGTCACCTCGCGCAGCCGGGAGAAGACTCCGCTGCCGCAGTCGACCAGGAGGCTGGTCGCCTCCCCCTCGACCAGATAGCCGCTGCAGGCTCCGCCCTCGTCCTGCCAGGAGGGTGATTTTCCGAGGATCGTGATCTTCATCGTCTCTGCGGTTGCGCGGCCGCCCCTTGGGAGGTACGGGCCGCTGCCGCCCCCGTACTTATACGCCTCCCCCGGAACCCGGGACGCCGGGCGCGGCATCCTGCGCCTCGCCGCCGCCACGGCCCAGCACCCGCTTCAGCAGCGGCGGCGCCATCAGGGTGGTGGCGATCGACATGCCGACGATCACCGTGAAGAGGCTGTCGCTCACCACGCCGGCGGTTGCCCCGATCCCGGCGACGATGATCCCGACCTCCCCCCGGGGAACCATCCCGATGCCGATCGCCAGGGCGTTGCGTGGCCCGAGCGAGCGGGCTCCAACCCAGGCTCCCGCGAACTTCGTGGCCACCGCCAGCAGGGTCACCCCGGCCAGCGCCCCCAGGACCTCCAGGTCGGCCAGCGCCCCCAGGTCGACCTTCAGCCCGATGAAGACGAAGAAGAAGGGCGGGAAGAAGGCGTAGAGCGGGGCGACCTCCTGCTCGAAGTCGCCGCGGTCCCGGGTCTCGGCGACGATCATGCCCGCCAGGAAGGCGCCGATGATCGCCGCGAGGCCGATCTCCGCCGAGAAGGCGGCGAGCCCCAGGCAGAGGATCACCGCCGGCATCAGCGGCGACTCGGCGAACTTCGGCGCGTGGAACATGTCGGGCCAGCGGGCGGCGATCCGGGTGCCCCCCAGGCCGACGAAGAAGACGAAGCCGACCGCGAGGGCGATCACCAGGGCCACCGAGGCCACGTCGAGGCCGCCGCCTTCGGCGATCCCGACGGCGATGGCCAGGACGATCATCGCGAGGATGTCGTCGATCACCGCCGCGCCGAGGATCGTGCGGGCGGCGAGGCTCTTCAGGGCGCCCAGGTCGATCAGCACGGCAGAGGTGATGCCGACGCTGGTCGCCACCAGCGCCGCGCCGACGAAGAGGCTGGTCTCGAACGAGGCGCCGAAGGCTTCGGCGGCGAAGAACCCGGCAACCAGGGGCAGTGCCATGCCGAAGACGCCGACGCGGGTCGCCGGGCCACCGACCTCCCGCAGGTCGGAGAGCCGCGTCTCCAGGCCGACCCAGAAAAGGAGGAAGACGACGCCCAGCTCGGCGAAGACCTCGAGCGTCTCGCTCGGGGAGACGATTCCCAGGACCGAGGGCCCGATAACGACACCGGCGAGGATCTCGCCGATGATCGCGGGCTGCCCGATCCGCTTGAAGATCTCGTCGCCGATCTTGGCGGCGAGCAGGACCAGGAAGAGGGCCAGCAGGATGTCGGCCAGCCCACCTGCGGCTGCTAGCGGAATCGCCACCGCCCCATTGTTACGCGTCGGCTCAGGAGCGGTGAATGGCCGCCTGCTCGGAGGCGGTCGGGAAGGCCCAGGCGGCCCGGGCGGCCCGCTCCTGTCGGAAGACGAGCCGCAGCTGGCTCGGCGGCCGGAGCCCCTCGGGATGGTCGGGCCGGAAGGTCGCGCAGGCCTCGGGCAGGTCCAGGGCGCAGAGCTGCTGGTTGTGGAAGAAGCACTGCTCGCAGCTCACCTTCGCCCGCGTCCGACCCTTCGCCATTCTCCCCTCCAGCTTTCTCTCGACTGACCTTCTTGACTGACCGGCCGCCAAGAAATCACAAAGCTGCGCAGAGCCGCAACGACTCGTTTCGCTACGGCCGGGTTTTTCGAGATCGGGGCTTCGGAAAGACCCCGCTCTCTGCGCAGATCGCCGGTCGTTGCCGCGCCGATACCTTCACGGGGATGGAGGTCCTCCTAACCGGCGCCAGCGGCGCCATCGGCAGCGAGCTCGCTCCGGCCCTCGCCGAGGCCGGCTGCCGCGTCCGCGCGCTGGCGCGTCGCCCCGAGCGCGTCGAGGCTGCCGGCATCTCGGAGACGCTGGTCGGCGACGTGGTGACCGGTGCCGGAGTGCCCGGAGCGCTGGAAGGGATTGAGGTCGCCTACTACCTCGTCCACTCGATGGAGCCCGGCGACGAGAGCTTTGCCGAGCGCGAGCGCCGCGCGGCGAGCGGATTCGCCGAGGCCTGCCGCGATGCCGGGGTGCGGCGCGTCTGCTACCTGGGCGGACTTGTCCCCGCCGGCGCCCCGGCCTCCGAGCACCTCTCCAGCCGGCTGGCCGTGGAGGATCTGCTGCTCGAAGCCGCGCCCGAGGCGGTGGCGCTGCGCGCGTCGATCGTCATCGGCTCGCGGTCACGCTCCTTCCGCTTCCTGGTCCGGCTGCTGGAGCGCTCCCCGGTCCTGCCCCTCCCCAGCTGGCGCGACAACCGCACGCAGCCCATCGACAGCCGCGACGTCACCTCTTTCCTGGTCGCGGCGGGCAACTCCCCGGTCGTGACGGGCCCCCTCTCGCTCGACATCGCCGGGCCCGATGTCGTGACCTACGGCCAGCTGGTCGCCCGTATCGCCGACCAGATGCTGATCGGCCGGCCTCCCATTGAGCTTCCCTTCTCGGCGACGGCCCTGGCCGGCCCGGCCGCTGCCGTCCTCGCCGACGAGGACCCGGAGCTGATCGGGCCGCTTATGGAGGGGCTGGGTTCCGACCTGCTTCCTCGCGACAGAGCCGCGGCCGAGCTCTTCGGGGTTCGCCTCCACCGGCTCGATCGCGCGATCTCCCATGCCCTGCGCGAGATGGAGGCAGGCGAGCCGGTGAGGGCGCGCTGATGTCGGCGGTCGAGGTGGAACTCTTCATCGACGCTCCCCCCGAGCGCATCTGGGAGGTGGCGCTCGACCCTGCGCGGCTCGGCGACTGGGTGACGATCCACCGCTCCCTGGGCGACCACGACGACCCTCCCGCGTTCAAGGGGTTTCGCATGAGCCAGACGATGACCCTGCGCGGCGTCCCGCTGACCGTGGACTGGGAGCTGGTCCGCTGCGAGGAGCCCACCTACGCGGAGTGGGCCGGGAAAGGGCCGGCGCGCTCCCGGGCCACTACGAGCTACCGCCTGACCCCGCAGGACGGCGGCACGCTCTTCGCCTACTACAACGAGTTCAAGACCCCGCTGGGGCCCCTCGGCGCAGTGGCGCAGCGTGCCATCGCCGGGGACATGCCCGAGAGCGAGGCGATCGCCTCGCTCGAGCGGCTTCGCAGAATCTGCGAGTAAAAGAAAAACCCGTCACACCTCAAGGGGTAACTACGCTCACCTTTATGGCGAAAGGTGATATACGTAGTTTCCGAATAACCGTACCTTCTGCCAAAAAAGGAAAGAGCACATGGCCGATTTTGTAGACAAGAAGCGCGCCGAGATGGAGAAGCGCCTCAAGGAGCTCAAGCCCTACGTCGAGGAGCACGACCGCCTCGAGGCGGCTATCGAGGCACTCGGCGGCGTGGCGCGCTCGACGTCACGAAGCGTCTCCGGCGCCACGCGGCGGGCCACCCGGCGCCCGACAGGCCGCAAGCGCGCCACCGGAACCGGCAAGCGCGGGCGCCCCAAGGGCTCGGGCAAGCGCGGCAAGCAGTGCGCCGCCCTCGTCAAGAAGAACCCCGGGATCACCATCCCGGAGATCGCCAGGAAGATCGGCATCAAGCAGAACTACCTCTACCGCGTGATGCCGGCCCTCGAGAAGGAGGGCCTCGTTACCAAGAAGGGGAAGGGCTGGTACCCGACGGCCAAGGCCTGACACCGGGCAGGGAGTGCCCCGGGCCTGGCCCGGGGGTGCTCCGCCGCCCGGGGCCGGGCGCGAAGCACCCCGCCGGCGGCCCCGAAGCCCTCAGCCGAGCAGGCCCATCGCCGCGACGGCCTCCCGCTCCTCGACCAGCTCGGCGACGCTCGCGTCGATCCTCTCGCGGGAGAAGTCGTTGATCTCCAGCCCCTCCACGATCGACCACTCTCCCCCGCTGCAGGTGCAGGGGAAGGAGCTGATCACTCCCTCGGTCACGCCGTAGGAGCCGTCGGAGGGAACGGCCATCGAGACGAAGTCGCCCTCGGCCGAGCCGCTGACCCAGTCGCTGATGTGATCGATCGCCGCGTTGGCGGCCGAGGCGGCGCTCGACGCGCCGCGGGCCTCGATGATCTCGGCACCGCGCTGCTGGACCCGCGGGATGAACTCGTCGGCGACCCAGGCCTGGTCGTCGACCACCTCGCTGGCCGGCGCGCCGTCGACGGTGGCGTGGGTGATGTCCGGGTACTGGGTGGCCGAGTGGTTGCCCCAGATGATCATCTTCCTCAGCCTGTCGACCGGCATCGCGGTCTTGTTGGCCAGCTGGGCCAGGGCGCGGTTGTGGTCGAGCCGCGTCATTGCCGTGAAGCGCTCCGCGGGAACGTCAGGCGCGTTGGCCTGGGCGATCAGCGCGTTGGTGTTGGCCGGGTTGCCGACCACCAGGACGCGGATGTCGTCGGCGGCGTGGTCGTTGATCGCCTTGCCCTGGGGCGCGAAGATCCCGCCGTTGGCCTCGAGCAGGTCGCCGCGCTCCATGCCCTTCGTGCGGGGACGGGCCCCGACCAGCAGGCCGATGTTGGCTCCGTCGAAGGCGACGTTCGGATCGTCACTGATGTCGATCCGCGACAGGAGGGGGAAGGCACAGTCGGTCAGCTCCATCGCCGTTCCCTCGGCCGCCTCGAGGGCGGGGGTGACCTCGAGCAGGCTCAGCTCGACGGGGCGGTCGGGCCCGAGCAGCTGGCCCGAGGCGATCCGGAACAGGAGCGCGTAGCCGATCTGGCCCGCCGCTCCGGTGACGGTGACTTTGGTGGGGGTGCTCATCGTCCTCTTGGCCTCCTGAACTCTTGTTATGCGGTCGTTTTCACGCTATAGGGACTCGGGCAGCGGCGGCGCTCAGGCCATCGCCGCCTGCAGGTTGGAGTCGATGCTCGCCAGGAACTCCTCGGTCGTCTGCCACGACTGGTCGGGGCCGACCAGCAGGGCGAGGTCCTTGGTCATCGCTCCCGACTCGACCGTCTCGACGCAGACCCGCTCGAGGGTGCGGGCGAACTCGCTCACCTCGGGCGTTCCGTCCATCCGCCCGCGGGCCTCGAGGCCCCGCGTCCAGGCGAAGATCGAGGCGATCGGGTTGGTGGAGGTCTTCTCGCCCTTCTGGTGCTGGCGGTAGTGGCGGGTCACCGTGCCGTGCGCTGCCTCGGCCTCGACCGTCTTGCCGTCGGGGGTCATGAGGACGCTGGTCATCAGGCCCAGCGAGCCGAACCCCTGGGCGACAACGTCGGACTGCACGTCGCCGTCGTAGTTCTTGCAGGCCCAGACGAAGCCCCCCTCCCACTTGAGGGCGGCGGCGACCATGTCGTCGATCAGCCGGTGCTCGTAGGTCAGGCCGGCCGCCTTGAACTTCTCGGCGAACTCGGATTCGAAGACCTCCTGGAAGATGTCCTTGAAGCGCCCGTCGTAGGCCTTGAGGATCGTGTTCTTGGTCGACATGTAGACCGGGAAACCCTTGTCGAGACCGTAGTTGAACGATGCCCGCGCGAAGTCCCGAATCGAGTCGTCGGTGTTGTACATCGCCAGCGCCACGCCGGCGCCCTCGAAGTCGTAGACCTTGAACTCCATCGGCTCGCTGCCGTCGGCCGGCGAGAAGGTGACGGTGAGCGTCCCCTCGCCGGGCACCTTGAAGTCGGTCGCCTTGTACTGGTCGCCGAAGGCGTGGCGGCCGACGACGATCGGCTTCGTCCATGTCGGGACCAGCCTCGGGATGTTGTCGATGACGATCGGCTCGCGGAAGATGACCCCGCCGAGAATGTTGCGGATCGTCCCGTTCGGCGAGCGCCACATCTCCTTGAGGCCGAACTCCTCGACACGCGCCTCGTCCGGGGTGATCGTCGCGCACTTGACCCCCACCCCGTGCTCGCGGATCGCGTTGGCCGCGTCGACGGTCACCTGGTCGTCGGTGGCGTCGCGGTTCTCGATGCCCAGGTCGAAGTAGATGAGGTCGATGTCGAGGTAGGGCAGGATCAGCTGCTCCTTGATGAAGGCCCAGATAATCCGGGTCATCTCGTCTCCGTCGAGCTCTACTACTGGATTTGAAACCTTGATCTTGGGCATCGCTTCCTTCCGGGTTCTGACGGGCGCAGGCTAGTGGAGCCGCGATCGTGCACGCCGACCGGTCCCATGGCCTTAACCTGAGCTGTGGTGGCCACGCACGAAGTCACGAACCAGCCCCCGCCGCTGACCGGCCGCAACCTCTTCGGGGACAACGCCGCCCTCGGGGAGGCGCTCGAGCGAGAGGGTGGCGGCTGGGCCCGGGGCCGCCTCGAGGAGGCCGGCGCCTTCTGGGGAGGCGAGCCGATGGAGTGGGGAGTGCTGGCCAACGAGCGCCCGCCCGTCCTCCACCGCCACGACCGTTACGGCAACCGGGTCGACCGCGTCGACTTCGACGGGTCCTGGCACCGGCTGATGGAGGCCGGGGTCCGCGACGAGCTCCACGCCCTCCCCTGGCGCGAGCCGCGCGAGGGCGCCCACGTGGCCCGCGGCGCCCTCTTCATGACTGCCAGCCAGGCCGAGGCCGGCTTCTGCTGCCCGATCACCATGACCTTTGCCGCCGTGCCGGCCCTCCGGGCCCAGCCCGAGATAGCCGCCGAGTGGGAGCCGCTCCTCACCTCGACCACCTACGACCCCGAGGGCGTCCCCGCGCCCGGGAAGGGTTCGGCGATCTGCGGCATGGCCATGACCGAGAAGCAGGGCGGCTCGGACGTGCGCGCCAACACCACCCGCGCCGTGCCGGTCAACGGCGGCGGCCCCGGGGCCGAGTACCTGATCACCGGCCACAAGTGGTTCTGCTCGGCCCCGATGAGCGACCTCTTCCTGATCCTCGCCCAGGCCGACGAGGGCCTCTCGTGCTTCGCCCTCCCCCGGATCCTCCCCGACGGGGAGCGCAACGCAATCTCGGTCGAGCGCCTCAAGGACAAGCTCGGCAACCGTTCCAATGCCTCGAGCGAGGTCGAATACGACGGCGCCCTGGCGAGGATGGTCGGCGAACCCGGCCGGGGCGTCCCGACGATCATCGAGATGGTCGGCCACACTCGCCTGGACTGCATCACCGGCACCGCGGCCGGCATGCACGCCGCCGTCGCCCAGGCCACCTGGCACGCCGCCCACCGCGCCGCCTTCGGCGGCCCGCTCGCCGACAAGCCGCTGATGGCCAACGTCCTGGCCGACCTGGCGATCGAGGCCGAGGCAGCGACCGTGCTCGCGATGAGGCTGGCCCGCGCCTACGACCAGGCCGACGACGACCCGGCCGAGGCGCACCTCAAGCGCCTCGCCACGCCGATCGGCAAGTTCCACGTCTGCCAGCGCGCCCCGCAGCACGCCTTCGAGGCGCTCGAGGTATTCGGCGGCACCGGGTACGTGGAGGAGTCGGGCATGCCGCGCCTCTACCGCGAGGCGCCGCTCAACTCGATCTGGGAGGGCTCGGGCAACGTGATGGCTCTCGACGTCCTGCGCGCGCTGGCCCATGAGCCCGAGGCGCTCGAGAGCTTCTTCGCCGAGGTCGAGCTGGCCTCCGGCGTCGACCGGCGCCTGGATACCCACGTCGCGGGGCTTCGTGACGAGTTCTCCGACCCGGAGGGGCTGGAGTCCCGCGCGCGCCGGATCGTCGAGCGGATGGCGGTCGCGCTCCAGGGATCGCTGCTCGTCCGGCACGCTCCGGAACCGGTGGCGGACGCCTTCTGCGCCTCCCGGCTGGGCGGCTCGGCCGGCCTCAACTACGGGACGCTCCCCGCCGGAGTCGACTGCGCCGCGATCGTCGCGCGGCACACGCCGGCCGGCTGAAGCCCCCGCCCCTGGCGCCCCAGGCGGCCGCCCCCGGCCGGCGCGGCCGCCGGCTGTCACCATTAAGGGGTGCTCGGCGAGCGCTCGATAAAGCTCTTCACCGTCTCCGGGATCCGGATCGGGGCCAACCCGAGCTGGTTCCTGTTCCTGTTCC
>JAUMBN010000212.1:0-1868 GCA_032119675.1 Solirubrobacteraceae bacterium
CGATCTTAGCCACCGCCGGCCGGCCCGCCAGCCCCGAACGGCGGTCCGGCGCGCCGGATCCACCACTCCGTTACGCTCGCTCCATGAACAGAAAAACAGCAGTTTCCCGATTCACCGTCGCCCTCTCGGCGTCGGCCCTGATGATTGCCGCCGTCCCGGCGATGGCCCCGGCCAAGTCGGTCAAGATCAAGAACGGCACCTACAAGGGTTCCGTCCTGAATAACGGAGGCGACGAGGGAAGCGACTTCCGCACGCCGCTCTCCATCTCCGTCAGCAAGGGGAGGATCTCGAAGATCGTTCTTTCCAACTCTTCGCTCTGGGCGGCTGACCAGCCGGCCGACGTTGCCAACGGCGGTGAGCCGCAGTCCTGCCAGCAGGCGGGGACCGCTCCGGGCTCTCCTTACTCCCCGACGATCACCTTCCGGTTCGTCTCCTCACCCAACCCGGTGAAGATCAGCTCGAAGGGGTCGTTCTCGGTGAACGCCACCACCGCCGCTGTCGGAAGCCCGATCTCGAGCGTCACGTACGCGACCTCGGGCAATTCGCCCGCTCCCGCCGGGACTACCCAGCTGTCATTCAAGGGCCGGTTCTCAAGCTCGAAGAAGGCCAAGGGCACCCTCACCAGCCTCTCCATCGCCATGGGCGCCGGCATCGAGAAGTTCACCTGCAACAGCTACTGGGTTGCCGGGCAGACCTCTCCCTGGGGCATCCCCAGCGCGCCGAAATAGCGGCAACGGGCGCTGGAGCGCCCGTCCAGAAGAACCAACCAGCGGGCGCCTTCGGGCGCCCGCTCTCGTCGTGGGGTGCATCCGCCCGGTGAGCCTTCGCGAACAACATCCGTCGCCCCTACCATCTGAAGGGTGCTGCCGCTCTTCGTAGCCGCCCTGATCATCGTCCCCCTGATCGAGATCTTCGTGATCATCCAGGTCGGCCAGCTGGTGGGGCCCTGGTGGACGATCGCGCTCCTGGTCCTCAGCTCCGTCATCGGCGCGGTGCTGATGAAGCGCGAGGGTTCCCGCGCCTGGGAGCGCTTCAACGCGGCGCTGGGCCGGGGAAAGGTTCCCGCAAAGGAGACCGCCGACGGGGGGCTGGTCATCTTCGGTGGCGCCCTGCTGCTGACCCCGGGCTTCGTCACCGACTTCGTCGGCCTCCTGATGCTCATTCCCGGCTCACGCGACATCGTCCGCCGCTTCCTGGTTGCCCGGGCGATCGACGTCGGAGTGGGCGGAATGGGACGGCCGGTCGCGTGGGGAGTTCGCGGGGCGCGCTGGGGCTCGCGCGGCTACCGCTACGCGGGTCGGCGCCGTGCCCACCGCGACTACGACGTCGAGGGAACGGCCACCGAAGTGACCGAGCCCGCCGCAGGCATCCCGCCTCGCTCCGGCAGCTGAACCGGAACGGAACCCCTGGCTAGTTGTCGGACCCCATGCGGTCCCAGAGGTAGAGCTCCAGGCACTCCTCCGCCAGGTCGGCACAACGCTCGCGATTGAGATGCGGGAGGACGGTCTCGAGCGCCTGTTCCTCGGAGACGCCGGCCTCGAAGGCCTCCTCGCCGCGAAACCCGGCGGCGATCTTCAGGGCCTCGCGGCGATGCTCCCCCAGGGAGCCGAATACACCGACCAGGAAGTCCCGGTTGGCCACGGGATGGCCGACCTCGAGCGATGCGTGCCATGCGGCGAGCATCGAGAGGTCGTGCTCGTCGAGGTCGGCTATTGCCCGGCAGTAATGGGCCTCAAGCTCGTTCTCCGGGATTTCGTCTACCCAGGCACGAACCAGCTCGCCAAGGATCTGCCGGCGTGCGTCACGGCCGACCGACTCGGCGATAACCCGAATCGCGTCCTGGGGTTCGATGAAGCAGAGAGACAACT
>JAUMBN010000213.1:0-3810 GCA_032119675.1 Solirubrobacteraceae bacterium
TGGTCAACCGGCCTCAGGCCCTGCTGCTCGACGAGCCTCTCGGCGCCCTCGACCTCAAGCTGCGCAAGCAGCTGCAGCTGGAGCTGAGCCGGATCCAGGCCGACATCGGTATCACCTTCGTCCACGTCACGCACGACCAGGAAGAGGCGATGACGATGGCCGACCAGATCGCGGTGATGAACGAGGGGAGGATCGAGCAGCTCGGCACCGCCAGCGAGCTGTACGACACGCCGAAGACCGCCTTCGTCGCCAACTTCCTCGGCACCTCGAACCTCCTCGACGCGAAGGTGCTCTCCCGCAGTGGCGAGATGGCTGAGGTCGAGGCCGACGGCGGCGCGCGCCTGCACGTCCCCGCCTCGGTACTGCCGGGCACCGACACCGAGGTGCGGATCGGCGTGCGGCCGGAGAAGCTCGACCTCGAGGCGATAGATGACGGAGCGCCGACCACCAACGGCTCCAACGTGATCCTCGGCCACATCACCGACGCCGCTTTCGTTGGTGTCTCCACGCAGTACGTCGTCCAGACCGAGGGCGGCGACGAACTTCAGGTCTTTGTGCAGAACTCGGCGGACCACCCGCCGAACCTTGGCCCGGGGCGCCGCGTTGCGGCAACCTGGGATCCGACAACCACGTTTGCAGTCAACCGGGAGGAATCTGATGGCACCTGAATCAATGGACCAGTTTTTCGAGAAGATCGTCGAGGGTGACGAGGTCACCCGCCGTTCGGCGCTGAAGCGGCTCGGTGCCGGCACCGCGATGATGAGCGGGTCGGCCGCCTTCCTCGCCGCCTGCGGCGGGGTCGAGGGGACCAGCAACAGCGGAGAGAACCAGGACGTAAACGTCACCCATCCCAAGACGGCGATCGGCACGCTCGTCGTCTCCAACTGGCCGCTCTACATCGACGAGGGCAAGGGCGGCAAGACCTCCCCGACCATCGTCGGCTGGCAGAAGGCCAACGACGCCAAGATGAAGTACCTCGAGGACTACAACGACAACGAGGAGTTCTACGCCAAGGTCCGCCAGGAGCTCGAGAACGACCAGGGGATCGGCCGTGACCTGATTATGCCGACCGACTGGATGGCGGCCCGCTGGATCGAGCAGGGCTACGCGATCCCGAAGGACAAGAACAACATCCCCAACGAGAAGAACCTGATCCCTACGCTGCGCAAGCCGCCGTACGACGCCAACCGCAACTACACGCTGCCGTGGCAGTCGGGGATCACCGGTATCGGCTACAACCCGAA
The DNA here is from genome assembly GCA_032119675.1 of Solirubrobacteraceae bacterium. GTDB lineage: Bacteria > Actinomycetota > Thermoleophilia > Solirubrobacterales > Solirubrobacteraceae > F1-60-MAGs163. The sequence continues at coordinate 1,245 of JAUMBN010000213.1, forward strand.
GAAGACCGGTCGCAAGCTGACCAGCGTCAACGATCTCTTCGACCCGAAGTTCAAGGGCCGCGTGACGATGTTCAGCGAGTGGCGCGACTCGGCCGGCCTCGTGGTGCTTGGAATGGGCAAGGATTCCCAGACCGCCAGCAAGGACGACTACCTCGAGGCGATCAACAAGATCGGAGAGGAATCCAGCAAGGGCCAGATCAGGCGCTTCACCGGCAACGACTACACCAAGGACCTGGCCTCCGGGAACCTCTGGGCCTGCGTGGCCTGGTCGGGCGACCTGGTCCAGCTCCAGGCCGAGAACCCGGACCTCGAGTTCCTCATTCCCGAGGAGGGTGCGGTCACCTGGTCGGACAACATGCTGATCCCGCAGAAGGCCAAGTCGCCGTACGGGGCCGAGACGTTCATGAACTACGTCTACGACCCGGAGATCGCCGCCAACATTGCGGAGTACGTCAACTACTTCTGCCCGGTGGAAGGGGTCAAGGAGATCCTCACGGAGCGCAACCCCGAGCTGGCCAACAACCAGCTGATCTTCCCCGACAAGGCCACCACCGACCAGCTGCGCCAATACCCGAACCTGGGCGCCGCCGCCGACCGTGAGGTCACGGCGGCCATGCAGAAGGTCACCGGTTCGTGAGCGAAGCGGTCGCCCCCGCTCCGGGGAAGGACCCCCGGGGCGGGGGCGGCCTCTCGCTGCGCCGTAAGCGGGCCCTGGTCCCGCTGCTGTTCGTCCTGCCGGGGCTCGCCTGGCTGGTCCTCTTCTACGTAATCCCGATCGTCTCCCAGGTCTGGGTCTCCACCCAGACCGGAAACCCCGATGACGGCTTCGTCCAGACCTGGAACTTCGCCGTCTTTCCGGAGGCCGTCTCCGAGTACCTGCCGCAGCTGGGCCGCTCGTTCCTCTATGCCGGCATCGCGACGCTGGCCTGCCTGGTCATCTCCTTCCCGCTGGCTTACTTCATCGCCTTCAAGGCCGGCCGCTGGCGCAACCTCATGCTGCTGCTGGTCATCCTGCCGTTCTTCACCAGCCTGATCGTCCGGGTCGTCGCCTGGCAGACGCTGCTGGCCGATGACAGCTTCATTGTCGACGCGCTCAAGGCGATCGGGATCCTCGGCGCCGACGGGCGCCTGCTGGCCACGACCTTCGCGGTGATCGCCGGCATCACCTACAACTTCCTGCCGTTCATGGTTCTGCCGCTCTACGCATCGCTGGAGCGGATGGACAGGACTCTTCTCGAGGCGGCCTCCGACCTCTACGCCAGCAAGCTGACCGCCTTCAGGAAAGTCACCCTGCCGCTCGCCGCGCCGGGCATCTTCGCCGGGACGCTGCTGACCTTCATCCCCGCGATCGGCGACTACATCAACGCCCAGCTGCTGGGCACGCCCAACCAGTTCATGATCGGCAACGTCATCCAGTCGCAGTACCTGACTGTGCGCGAATACCCGACCGCGGCGGCACTCTCGTTCGTGGTGATGGTGATCGTCCTGGTCCTGATCGCCATCGCGCTGCGGTTCGTCAGCACCCGCCAGCTCTCCGAGGCAGCGGCGTCGTGAGAACCACCGCCGACAAGCTTCGCAACCTCCTTCTCGGGACCTGGTCGATCCTGGCCATCATCTTCCTGTTCCTGCCGATCTTCGTGATCGTCATGTTCTCCTTTAACGACAACCAGGGCCGCTTCAATTTCACCTGGCAGGGCTTCACCCTCAAGCACTGGAAGGAGCCGTTCGCGGTGGCCGGCCTGGGCGAGGCGATGGGGACCTCCATCGCCATCGCACTGCTCACCACGCTGATCGCGGTGGCGCTCGGGACGTTCGTCGCCCTCGCCCTCGTCCGCTACCGGTGGCGGGGGAGGGGCGCAACTGGAGGCCTGATCTTCCTTCCGCTCGCCACCCCCGAAGTCGTCCTCGGCGCCGCCCTGCTCGGCTGGTTCCTGACCATGGGCCTGGTTCGTGGCTTCGCGACCGTTCTCATCGCCCACGTGATGTTCACGCTGGGCTATGTGGTGATCACCGTACGGGCGCGACTTGAAGGTATGGACACCCATATCGAGGAGGCCGCCGCCGACCTGGGCGCCAACCAGGCGACGACCCTCTGGAAGATCACGCTGCCGCTGCTGGCGCCGGGCCTGGCCGCCGCGGCACTGCTCTCGTTCGCCATCTCCATCGACGACTTCGTGGTCAGCAACTTCACCGCCGGCCAGACGGTCACCTTCCCGCTTTTCGTCTACGGCGCCGCCCGCCAGGGTGTCCCGCCGCAGGTCAATGTCTTCGCCACTGCGATCCTCGTGATTGTGATCGGCCTGATGTTCGCCAACCTGGCCTGGCAGCGCCGAGCCGCCCGCCGGGAAGGCATCCCCGTGCCCGAGGCAAAGCCGCTCGGCGTCTGAGAGCCGCCTCTCCCCGCGGCGCATTGCCGGTGCTACGCTGATCCCAGTGCCGTTCCCGCTGTCCATTCGACTTCTTCTCCTCCCCCCTCGGGGGGAATAACGCGCCGGCGGCCGCGCAGCCGCGAGCAACGACGAAGAAGCACGGAAGGACAGATCGCAGGAAAGGAATGACACGATGG
>JAUMBN010000214.1:0-13708 GCA_032119675.1 Solirubrobacteraceae bacterium
TGGAGGTAGTCCCTCCATGCGCCCACCTCGCCGGCAGACCCGACACGCAGGGCGAGGTGGTGGACAGACCCCGTTCCCTGGGCCGCCGGCTCCATCTGCGGATACTCGAGGAAGGAGAGCTGCAGGCCCGAAGGGTCGGCAGGATCGGAGGCAAACCAGAAGTGCCGGGTGCCGGGGTCGTCCTCGTTGACTGTCTCCCGCACGAGCGTGAAGCCCAGCAGGTCGCGGTAGAACGCAGTCGTCCGGTCGAGGTCGGAGCTGATCAGGGTCGCATGGTGGAGCCCGAGAACTTTCAGCGAAGGTGCGGCGAGCGGCACCGGTGCGCCCTGGGGCGGCGGTTCCTGGCTCAGGCTCTCCACGACATGCCTCCCGCCCGGTTCTTGAAGATCGATCTCATCACAAGGAATACGGCGCCGAAGACGATGGCGGCCACCGCGGCCAGGGCGACTCGCGGGAGGCCGGCCAGCAGGGCCGTCGCACCCAGCACCACCGCGGCGGCACAACCGGCTATCAGCGCGGAGTGGGAACGATACCCGGCCAGGTGCTCGCGCAGGGCCATCTCGATCGTGGCCAGGAAGACAAGGGCGAACCCGAAGCCGAGCAGCAGCCCGCGTGAGGATCCTCCCCCGACCAGCCCGACCACCATCAGCAAGCCCCCTCCGAGAATGCAGATCTCGGTCAGCGGAACGGGAGCCCAGGGCGGCCTGGGGGCCTCGTCAAGCCGAGCGCGCCGCGACTCGCGCCTGGGCGCCGGTGCCGTCCGGACACCGGTTTCCGCGGCACCCTCCGGCGCCTGCCCTTCCCCGCCCCGCTTGCGGCTGCGGCGTCCCATGTCAGGTGGCTAACGGACAGCCCGACGAGAGCTTGACCTGCCACCAGCCCATCATCCGGCCGATGATCCCCATACGCGGGGCGACCCTCCAGACGCCGCACCCGGGCTCGCCGAGCTCGCGCTGGCTGATCCTCTCCCCACGATTTCCCGCGGGGTCCATGAGCATCCGCTCGAGGCGGACCCGAGCCTCTTCCTGACGACGGGCCACGTTGGCGAGCCGGCGGCGGGCCTCGCCCAGCTGGCCTGCCAGCCGGTCACGAACCTCCTCAAGCTCGCCGAGATCGAGGATCCGCGCCTGCCGCCGGGCGGGAAGAGCAGGAAGGTCGAGGACCTCCGGGAAGGCGGCGCAGACAGTGTCGGCGATCTGCGACTCGAGTCGCGCGAGCTGCCCCCTGAGGGCACGACGAGCGCCGGATTCATCGGCTGCGACCAGACCCGTGGGGGCCGGCTCCGCGCGCCGCCGCACGTCCGCTTCGAGAAGCACCTCCATGATGGTGATTCTAACCCGCAACGGCGGCGCCTACACGCCGAGCGCGCCGGAGGCGATGTCGAGGGCCTCGTCAAGGACCATCGGGGAAACCCCTGGGACGCCGACCGTCACCAGCATCAGGGCGGGCGACGAGACCGATGCGGCGCCCCGGCCGTGGGCCTCGCCGAAGAGCCAGCAGAGAGGACCGGCCTCGTCGGCCACCACCAGGCGCCCGGGAGAGCGCTCGGGAAAGCCCTCGGCACCGGCTACCTCTTCCTCCGCAGCCGCCGGCCTTATCCCGGGCGATCCCTCGAGGGCACCGGCTTCGAGGGCGTAGACGGGAGCCGAGGTCTCGAGCACGGCCAGCTCGAGCGCCGACTGGAGCGGGCCTCTGGCCTTCACGCCCCCGTCGAAGAGACGCCGACCTATTGCCGCCTCGACCGGCGTCATCTCTACATCCGGCTCCAGGCCCACCTGTCGGTAGAAGGCCCGGTAGGCGGCCGGAACGGTCTCGCGCCGCATCTCAACCGCGGTGCGGCCCCGAACGCGGCTGGCGACCGCATCGAGCCGCTCGGTCACACCCGGGTCTGCGGCCACCGGCCCGGGGCAGCCTCTCGTCATGAGCGCCAGTCCGGGGAACTCGGCCTCCAGGGCCGGGTCCACCCAGCCCGCGCCGGTTTTTCCCGGGTTCATGAGCCACTCCCCGAGAGCTCCTGGAGGGCCTCCCCAGTGGCCTCCCTGGCCGAGGTGCCGACGGCCACGCCTTGGACCTCGCCTCCCCTGCGCAGGTAGACGACCTGGGGACAGACGGCGACGCCGTAGAGGTTGGCCAGCACTCCGTCACGGTCCCAGGCCACCGGCGCGCGCCAGCCGCGGGCGGCCACCAGCGCGCGGGCCTCCTCGCGCTTGCCCCTGACGATCACCGCCGCGACCCTGACGCCCGTGCCCCGCGCCGCTTCCTCGAGCCGGCTCAGTTCGTCGGCGCAACGCCCGTCGCCGGCGGTTATGAAGGCAATCGCCGCCGGGGCCTGCGCCACCAGGTCGCAGGAGTTGAGCACGTCGGGGCCACGCACCCCGCAGGCCGGCCGCGCACCGGCCGCACCCTCGCCGCCGGTGCGGGCGACATTGACGTCGCCGTCCAGCGAGGACGAGGCGATCGGCGCGGCGAACGGCGGCATCTGCGTGCCGGCCGCCGGCCCCCGCGAGGAGCCCGAGTCGGTCTTGATCCCGTTCCAGGCAACCCAGCCCAGGAGCGCGGCCAGGGCCAGGAGCGGGATAAGGGTGGCCACGAGAGGGCGGCGGCGCGAGCCGCGCTCATCCCCAGGGGGCGGAGACTCCTGGCCGGTGCTCACGTCTCGGCCGCCCCCCGCCAGGAAGCGATGCGGTCCCTGATTGCTCCGGGTTCGGCAAGCACGAGCACCGCGGGCAAGACGATCAGCACCCCGAAGAGTGCCACCCCGAGGTCGATAACCGTCACCAGTCCGAAGTCGCGCAGCATGCGAATGTCGGAGAGAATGAGCACCGCGAATCCGGCGATCGCGGTTACGCCGGAGGCGAGCACCGCTGCCCCGGTCGAGCGGTAGGTGCGCCGCAGTGCCTCCTCCACGCCGCTTCCATCGGAGCGCTCCTGCCGGTAGCGCTCGCTGAGCAGCACGCTGAACTCGGTGGCGATGGCGATGACCAGCGTGCCCAGGACCACCGACAGCGGATTCAGGTCGATCCGGGTCACGAAGAGGATCAGCGCCGACCAGCCCGTCGCCAGCACGATCGGCACCAGGGGGACGAGCGCCCGCCTTGCACTGCGGAAGGCGACCAGCAGCACGAGGGCCACTGCGAGGAGCCCGCCGACGATGTTGACCACGCGACGCTCGGGCGAGGCGAGCTCGTCGTTCGCCGCCGCCGTGAGGACGGGAAGGCCTGCGAGCCTCGCCCGCACGCCCGGCGGCGGGTCGAGCTCGGCTTCCATCTCCTGGAGCACCTCGTACTGACGGTCGAGGCCCATCAGGCGGAGCCCGAAGCCGAGGGTCGCCGCCTTGCGGTCCTGCGAGATCACGTTCTGGCGCAGGTACGGCGGGATCGCCTCCAGAAGCGCGTCCACGCGCGTGGCGGAACTGAGGGTCTCGGGGCTCGTGAAGAGGTCGGGGAGCGAGAACGCCGGGCAGAGCTCCGCCCCCCGGCAACCCTTGGCCGGGTCGTAGCCGGCATTCTGCAGGACGCGCTGCTGGTACTCGGTCATCCAGGCCACGACCGCGGGGTCGGAGATGTCGGGCGCCTCCACCAGGACGTTCACCTCTCCCCCCACGCCGCTGGTCTCCTGGAGCTTCTCCAGGCCGCCGAGCGCGGGCAGCGACGACGGGACCAGCCGCTGGATGTCGGACTCCACCCGCAGCTGGGTCTCGGCCGCCCAGCCGACGACGGCCAGCGCCAGCGCCACCGCCACGAACCTGCCGGGATGCCTCAACCCAAGGTCGAGGGTTTGGCGACCCAGGCGGCCGGCCTTCTGCGCCAGCCAGCGCGAGGGAGCCAGGCCGGCGATGATCTCCCCTGCCTCCCGCCAGGCCCGCCCGGCGGCAACCACCGGAGCAGGGGCGGTTCGCCCGGCGACCAGGGCCTGGGCGGCGACGCCGAGCGTGAGTGCGCAGACGACGGCCAGGACGATCCCGATCACCAGCAGGATCCCGAAGCCCCGGACCATGGGCATCGGAGAGAGGGTGAGAACCAGGAAGCCCGCCGCCGTCGCGGTGGCGGCGGCGATGATCGTCGGTGCTCCCCGGCGCGATACGCGCTCTATCGCCTCGGGAAGTGGCTCTCCGCCCTCCTCTGTGCGTGACTGGAGCTGGATCGCGTAGTCGACGGCCAGGCCGATGAGGATCGGTATCACGGCAATCGAGGCCATCGTCAGCGACAGCCCGCTGACCGCCAGCACACCGAAGGTGAGCCCCGTGGCGGCGAGCGCGACCAGCAGCGGCACGAGCCTGAGCCGGGAGCGGAAGACAATCCCCAGCGTGATCGCCATCACCAGGGCGGCGGCGATCAGCAGGACGAGGATCGAGCGCGAGATCGAGTCGGTCAGCTCCTCGATAAGCACCGGCACCCCGGTCACCTCGTAGCCGCCGGACCGCAGCTTCCACTCGGGCATGCTGACCGCGGCGCGGATGTCGGAGATCGCCTCGCGGCGCTGCTCCTCGGATAGGCCGCTGCGCAGCCGCACCTGGATCAGGGCCCCATCGCGGCCCGGGAAGAGAGCGGCGAAGCGGGACTTCGGGGTGCCCGCGGGCCGTCGCGAGTCGAATACGAGCCGCGCGATGAACTTCGGGTCGTCGAGCCTCGGTACCGAGGTGAGCCCGTAACGGAGCGCCAGCGGCACCAGCAGGCCCGCCAGCTCGCGATTGGCCGCCTCGATGGCCCGGGCCCGGGCCGCCTCGGCCGCCTCGGGGCTCTCGCCCCGGGCGATCGCCTTGCCGTAGGCCTGACGGCCCGAGGCCACCGCCTCCCGGGTCGCCTGCTCGGTGAGCAGCCTGATCTGGCCGGTCACCTGGTTGGCCGCCTCGGTTATGAAGGTTCCCGGCCCGAAGACGACCCTGGCCCATCGCTTGCGGGCCATTTGAGAGCAGGGGCCGCTGGTCCCTCCGGGGGCGTCGGCACCCTGGACGTTCCCGGCGAGGCAGCTCTCCAGCGCGGCGGCCTTGCCGAGGTCCTCGGTGAGGACCAGATCGGTCACCGGCTCACGGATGAAGACGTAGACCGCGTCGCTGCCAAAGCGCCGCCCGAGGTCCTCGGTCGCCTCGTAGCCGGGCGTGGAGGGCCCAACGAGCGTCTTGGTCTCGGCCGTGGGCTGCATCCTCAGGGCCAGCACTCCCCCGGCGACGGCGAGCACCAGCACGCTGGCGCCGACGACCAGCGGCCGCCGGTACGAGAGGCCCATGACCGCCGAGAGCAGCCGGTTCAGCATTGCCGCAACCTAGCGCCGCGCACGCCCGGGGGCGCCGTCCGGAAGGCCGCGGTCAGGGGACCAGCTGCGGCGTGCGGGCGCCCGGGATCAGCTGCGGGAAGTACTTGCCGCCGTAGACCGGACCCTGTGGGTTGCAGCCCGGAGCGGCAACGTTGTTCGGGTCGCCGAGGGTGTTGACGTTGTCGTTGAAGGAGTACCCGCTGACCCGCGCCGAGAGGGTCGGGCCGAGGGTTGTCTCCGCCGAGGCCGAAAGGCCTGGCGAGATCCCGGTGCTGCAGTTGCCGGACTGGTAGACAGGCATCGAGGAGGTCGCGAGGCCATTGAACGAGCCCGGCAGCGGGTAGGGATTGCTGCGGATCGACTTGACGCGCTCCGGGTAGGTGGCCAGCGCTTCAGGAGCGAAGCGGTTGACCAGGCGCGCGTACTTGACCTGCTTGCCCTGGAGGTTGACCTGGGCGTTGGTGGCGGCTGAGACGTTGCCTACAAAGGCCGTCAGCTCCTGCTTGTAAGGCCCGAGGAACTGGAAGAGCGGGTTGAAGTTGGCCGCAAGCGTGTCGGTCGACCCGATGAACGGAGCCGCCTCCACGAGGAAGGCGTCGGTGGCCGGCAGGCCGCTCTTGGCGGCATCGATCGCGGGGCCCAGGCCGGTGAACAGCCCGTCGAGCTGCGGGGCGAAGCGGTTCAGCTGCTTCATCGTCGGGTTGAGCTGCTGGGCCACGGGCTGGAGCTGCGTTACGACAGGGTTGGTGTCGTTGGCGAAGCGCACCAGGCGGGTCAGCGTCAGGCGGGACTCGCGCTGGAAGGCCGGGAGGGCGACGAAGGTCTGGGCCAGCTGCTGGTTGCGCTCGGCGGTCGTGGAGAAGACGGCGTTGGAGTTCTCGATCAGGCTCCTCAGCTGGGTATCCCGGGCGCTGAGGGAAGCGAAGACCGTCCCGGTGCTGCTGATAAGGCGGCTGAGCTGCGGCGCGTTGCTGTTCAGCGTCTGCCCGAGGACTGTGACCTCCTGCTCGAGCGGGGCGAACTCGGCGAAGGCGTCGTTGATGTCGCGGCCGCGGCCCAGCCCGGCAATCGCCTGCTGCTGCTGCCAGACCTGGAACGCGGCGCGCGTGGCCGGGTCAAAGGCCTGGATGATCTCGTCGAGCTCGACGCTCGGCTTGATGTTGCCCCTCGGGAGCGTGCCGTCGTCGGGGAGGAACGGGCCTTCCGGATTGCCGGGAGTGAGCTCGAGGTAGGTCTCGCCGAGGAGCGTCTTGGCCCGGAGCATCGCGCGGCTGTCGACCGGGATCGGCGAGTACTCCGGCTGCATCTGGACGGTGACGTCGGAGCGGCCGGTCTCCGGGATGGCCTCGATCTTCTTGACCGTGCCCACGCGGACGCCGGAGATTCTCACGTCGGCCTCCTGGGCCAGCTGGCCGGCCTCCTTGAACGGGACGGTGAACCGGTACCCGTCCGGCTTGAGCGGCGTGGAGCCTCCGAAGGCAACCCAGAGGAAGAGCAGCAGGATGAAGCACGAGAGCGCAAAGAGCGTCATCGTCACCAACTGGGCGATGCTGGGCGGGGTCTTGTTCACCTGGCACCCCCGCTCGCGCCGGCAACCGGCTCGCCGGAGTCGGTCGATGCCCCGCCGGGACCGCCCTGCGGCTGCACCGGACCCGGCTGGCCGGCCTTGCTGAACGCCTCCTGGCGCTTGAGCGTCTGGCGGGCGATTTTGCGGCCGCTCGCCACTGCCGCCGACGCACTCCCGCAGACCTCCGAGGTCTTCGGGGCGTTGAGCATGTCGAGCTGAGTCCCGATGAACGGGTTCCCGAGTCCGATGCCCTCGTAGATGGCCAGCGCGTCACAGGAGCTGAAGAGCAGCCCACGCCGGATCGGGCCCATCGCGTCCTGCATGCTGAAGATCGCCGAGTTGAGGTGGCCGGCCCAGCCGAGCCAGAAGCCGTAGCCCTCCTCGTCGCCCGGCGGGTTGTAGGCGACCGCGTTGGTCAGGTTGTTGAGCGTCTTGAACGAGGTGGTCAGCTGCGGCGCGGACGCGGCAAGGTCGGCGCTGGCCGGCTTCAGCGTGGCCACCGTCGGCCCGGCCTCCTGGGTGAACGGGCGCAGCTGGTCCCTCAGCACGGGCGTGGTCGCCTCGGCGAAGTCCTGGAGCGATACGAGCGCGGCCTTCGTGCCACGCGCCGCCGGCAGGAGCTTGCCCAGGGCCGGCCCGAGCTGGCTCTGCAGCCGGTCGTTGGCCACTACCGCGCGGTCGGTTGCCTGGAGGGCGCCGGGGAGCAGCCGGACGGCCTCCCGGAGGCTCGCCTGCTCTGCCGACAGGTCGGCGAAGACGTCATTGGAGGACCGAACGAACCGGGCCAGCTCGGTGTCGCGCTCACCGAGGGTCTGGGTAAGGATGCTCAGGTTGGTGATCGAGCGCCTGATGTAAGCCTCGCGCTTGCCCATGAGGCGTCCGACCCGAGCCAGGTACTGGGCGGTCGGGTTGAAGCGCTTGAGCGTCGCCGAGAGCTCCTGCGAGTTGCCGGCGAGCCCCTGGCCGCCTCCGTTTAGGAGCAGCTGCAGGTAGTTGCGGGTGTCGGTGTCCAGGCCGGCCAGGAACTCGTCCGGGTTGACGTTGGGCAGCGTCCGCGAGACACGGACCGTGCCTCCCTCGGGGATCTCCGGCGAGCCCGGGGTGCCCCGGTTGAGCTGGATGGTCATGTCGTTGAGGCCTGTCTTGGGCCGCAGCAGGGCGAAGGCGTCCTCGTGGATGTCGGCGTACTGGCGACGGATCTTCATCTGGACCTTCGCCTTGCCGTCCTGGAGCCTCACCTGGCCGATCTCGCCGACGGTGACTCCGGCGACGATCACCGTCTGGCCCTGGCCCGGGGTGACCGCCTGGGCGGTTGAGAAGTCGGCGTAGTAGTCGACGAAGTCGCTGCCGATGACCGGGACCCAGTTGGGCAGGTAGAAGCGCTGGTTGGAGAGGATGTAACCGCCGACGATCGCTGCGATCAGGACGACGATCCCGAGGGCGATCACGTCCTTGGTGTGTTTCATGACGAGGTTCTTCATGGGATCAGTCGGCCGGCCCCGTCCTGGTGGCGGCGAAGTTCGGGAGTGCCTGGTCCTTGCAGAGGGCCTTGGTCTGGTAGCCGGGGACCTTGCTGCCCCAGGCGGGGCGGGTGCCCTGGGGCTGACCGAGGCTGTTGCCGTAGATCGGCTCGCCGCCGCCCAGGTTCCCGCCGGTCAGGCGGACCGGGTAGGGCCCTCCCCCGGCCTGCAGGCGGACGAACTGGCCGTTGCCGTCAAAGCCGGCGCCCTCGCCGTTGGCGCCGACCAGCCCGTACCAGAACTCATGGAAGTTGGGCTTGCCGGTGGAGAACGCCCCGTCCGGCATCGGGACGTCGCCGACCGGCACCAGGTAGTTGGTCGTGCACTGGGCGAAGTTCTGGGTCTGGGGAAGCAGGTCGAGCGAGGCCCCGCTCAGCGCGGCGAGGTTCGCCGTCGTCGGCTGGAGGTTGGCCGCCAGGCCGCCGAGCTCGTTGCTCGACAGGAGCGGCAGCGCCTGGTCCAGGAACGGGGTCACCGCTTCCAGCGTTGCCGGAATCTCTTCCAGGCCGGGGACCGAGGCCAGCGCGAAGGCCCGCACGTTGGGCAGGGCGGCGTTAGTCGCCCCGAGGCTCGAGTAGGCGTGGCGGACGGTGGGGCCCAGGTAGCGGATGGTGCTGCGCAGGGAGCTCTGCTCGGCGGCGAGGGCCCCCATCGTCGTGTTGAAGTTCTCCACCAGGGAGGCGAGCTGCGGTTCACTGCCGGTGAGCTTGCCCGTAGTCGCTGCCAGGCCCCGAACGACCCCGGTGAGGTTGTCGCCGTCGGCTCCCTGCAGGGCCTGGTTTACGAGGGCGCTGTTCTTGAGCGCCTCCTCGCCGTAAATCAGCGACTCGTTTAGCGCCTGGGCGGCAGTCAGGCCACGGTTCATTGGCGGCTGGTCGGCGTTCTCTGCCGGCGTCGGCTCGTCGCTGAGCGCGCCGCCAAGCTCGACCAGGAGCACCTGGAGGTCGGTACGGGAGTCCTGCTGCAGGGAGGTGAGCACCTGGTTTAGCTGGACGGGGATCGCGGTCTGGGAGACGGGGATGGTGTCGCCGTCCTCGATCGTCGGCGCCGACGGTGTGCCGGGCTTGAGGTCGACGAAGAAGTTGCCCTCGAGGAAGATGCGGGGCCGAATCTTGAGCGTGGCGTCCCGGTGGATCGGCAGCGCGCTCTCCTGGACCTCCATGGTCACGACGGCGTTGTCGGTGCCCTCCTGCCCGGAGACCTTCACCACCTTGCCGACGTTTACGCCGGCGATTCTCACCGGGGAGGCGGTCCGGATGGCGTTCGAGGAGGTGAAGACGGCGCTGAACTGGTAGCCGCGACTGAACGGCCAGTCTTTCGTGTACCCGAAGAAGACGGCCACGAGGATCACGACGATCGAGATGACCGCGACCGTGATCGGGTTGAACCCGGTCCGGTCCTTGCGCAGCGTCCGCGGCTTCTCGCCCCTGGAGAAGATGGCCATCACTTGGCCTCCGGGATCGCCGTCGAGGGCATCTTCGTGAAGTTCGGGCCGGGCGGGTTGCCGATAACGACCTTGCCGCCCTCGAACGTCTCGGTCCCCGCCCCGCAGGTCTTCGGCTGGCCCGGGGCCGCCGTGTACGGGTAGGGGTTGGAATGCAGGAAGTTCGCCGGGTCGCTGCCCTCGGGGCCGCCGTTGGCGGGCGAGCTGGCGGGAACGCCCTCGTTGTTGGGCGAGAGCGGGGGCGACGTCGCCGGATTGGCCGGGTCATAAGTTCCGCCAGGGGTAGCCAGGACCGTCGCCCGCAGGGCGTTCCCGTTCGTACCGCCCTCGCTGGTGACCTCTTGGACGTTGCGCAGGGCGATTCCGAGGTAGTTGCAGACCGTCTGGGCCGGGGTGGCAAAGGAGAGGGTCGGCTTGAGCAGTGAAGTGGTCTCGGTCAGGCTGGAGACGCCAAGCAGCACCTGCGGGTCGGTGGCAAACGTCTCGACCGAGGTGAGGGTCGTTGCCAGCTGCGCGTTGAAGGCCGGCGACTTCTTGAAGACCGGCGTGCCCTTGGTCACCACGCCGGCGAGGCTCGGGGCCGCGTCGGCGAAGTAATCGACGCCCGGCTGCAGGCGCGTGAAGAGCAGCGCGCTGTTGGAGAGGAACGGGCGCAGCTTGGGCAGCTCTTCTGTCGCCGTGGTCAGCGTCTCCGGGCCCTCAGTAATCGACTCTTGGATGTACGGGCGCGCTACCCCGGCGAGCGCCGTAAAGGTCGTGTTCAGGTTGGCGAACATCTGCCCCTGGGTCTCCGCCGCCGGAGCGACCACGCCTGCGCTCTGCGCCAGGCCCTGGATGAAGCCGGCGAGGTCGGTCCGCGAACTCGAGAGGTTCTTGGCCAGGGGCTCCAGCTCGTCGAGGAAGGGCTCCAGGTCCTGAATGGCCTGGTTGAGGTTCTGCCCCCGGCCGGCGATCGCGTTTCCGAAAGAGCCAAGGTTCTGCTGCGAGGCACGCCGGGTTGGGGCGTCAAAGATGTTCAGGAAGTCGTCGAGCTCGACCGGGACCGGCCGGGCCTGCGTCAGGGGGATGGTCGCCCCGTTCGCCAGCGATTGGCTGGACGTGCCCCGCGTCAGCTGCACGTACTTGAGGCCCAGTGCCGAGCGGGGGCGGATCATCACCGTGGTGTCGGCCGGCAGCGGCTCGATCGACTGCTGCAGCTTGAGGTTGAGGTCGGCGACCACCTCGCCGTCGGGCAGCGTCTGCGGCGTGATCTGGGTGACCGTTCCGACCCGGGTGCCCCCGAGGCGAACCTCGTTGCCCCTCACCAGCCCGGCAGCGTTGGGAACCCGCACTTTCAGGTCGTAGGTCGGGACGAAGGGAAGCCCGGAGTTGGCGTTGTAGGCCAGGAAGACCAGCACCACGGCCACGAACACGGTTACCGCGCCGATCAGCACCGGGTTCGCCGCAATCGATGTCGATCCGCGCCGCTTCACTGGCCGAGGAGGTAGTCGAGGAGGGCCTGGGCGGACCGTCGGTCGGTCGGGCGCTCCGCAGATGCGCCTCCGCGGCTGCCCGTTGAGCCGGGCGCCTTGCTGCGGGCCTTGCCCCTGCCACCCGGAGCCGCGGGCCGGGATGCCTTCGGGGCAGGCGCGCCGGCCGAAGGGGCGCTCGAGGATGACTGGCTGCCGGCGGTCGTCTGGTTGGAGATTGCGCCGTTGAACTTGGCGTCGCAGTTGACGTCGTTGACCGGGTAGAAGCTCTGGCAGGTCGTCGTGACGAGGCGGGCGCGTGCGTAGTGGCCGTACTCGTCGAAGCCGTTGGCCAGCCCGACCGAGTTGTAGATGAGGCGGGTCAGGTTCTGCCAGCCGCCCTGCTTCTCGGTCGAACTGAGAAGGCTGGCCAGGTCGGTCGAGGCCGGCTTGGCGTTGGCCCCGAGCGCCTTGAGCTCCTCCGCCAGCGGGAGGGTTTTGACCAGGGCGGGCCCGCCAACGTCGGCGGTGTCGCCGAGGCTCTCGAGTGCCGGGATTCCCGCCTCGTTGAAGGCGGGGGCGCCGACGGTGAAGGTGCTGATGTCGTTGCCGGCCCGGTTGAGGTCGGCGGCCACCGGCTCGAAGGCGGAGGCGAAGTCACCGAGCTTGACCATCGTCGGCTGGAGCTCGCGGAGCATCCCCGGAAGCAGGCGCCAGTTCTCCCGGAAGTCGGCGCTCTCCTCGGCCGTGGCCTGCGCCGTGTAGCCGGCCGAGTTGATGAAGCCCTTGAGGTTTCGTGCGTTACGGGCCAGGGGCTGCAGGACGGTGTCGCCGTTGACCGCGAGCGAGGCGAGGGTGCGGTTCTGGCGCGCCAGGATCGCGAGCACGTCGTCGAAGGCCTTGAGCGTGGGGTCGGTCTTCTTCAGGGCGGAGTTGAGGGTCTCGCCGTTGCCGGCCAGCGTCACCCCGAACTCGTTGAGGATGATCGTCAGGCGCTCGCGGTAGGGCAGGCGCGAGATGTTGTTTACGAGGTCGAGGTCGACCGAGGTAGCGGTCCGCGTGGCCGGCAGCAGGCGCTGGCCCTTGCCCGGCCCCCGCTGGATTACCGGCAGCAGCGGCGCCTGCACCTCGCCGTCGACGCGGGGGGTCGTCGGCTGGCAGTCGACGAACTTCTCGCCGATCAGCGACTGCGGGCGGATCCGGCAGAAGGCGTCGGTGCGGAAGTCCCAGTAGCCCTTGTTCTCGATGTTCAGGACGACCGCGGCCTTGTTGTTGGCCGTCAGGTCGAGCGACTCGATCTGGCCGACCTTGACGCCGGCGATCTTGACGTCCATCCCCGGGATCACGAACGCCGCGTTGTTGAAGATCGCGCGCACCTGGTAGCCCGACGTACCGCCAGACCCGGTGGCCACGACGACCAGCGCAACCGCCACACAGGCGACGGCGAAGGCTCCGAGGATTCGGCGCATCGCCTACCAGCTCCCCGGTGGCACGACGGCCGGGTTGCAGTCGAGGGCCCCAAGCCCGCTGAAGACGGGGTTGGGCTGCCAGGGAGCACTGCCGTCGGGTGGCGCCTGGGTCGTGGCGCCGGGGCAGCGGACCGTGTTGCCGGGCCCGTTGCTCACCCCGGCGTTGCGGTTGTCGCCCAGGTAGTCGAGCGAGCTGCCGTTGTACTGGAAGGCGTTGAAGGCCGAGGTGGAGCGCAGGTAGTGGCCGTTGGCGTCGTAGTTGGAGGCCGACTGGCCGAAATCGCGCAGGAGGCCGACCAGCTCGGGGCCGTAGGTGCGGAAGTAAGTCTGGTTGGAGAGCGAGACGTTGATCGCCTCGATCGAAGCCGGGAAGGAGGTGCTGGCCGCCTTCTGGAGCTTGGGCGCCGTCTTCATCGTGTCGGTGAAGTCGTTGTTGGCGCCCTTCTGGCTGACCGTCTTGGACAGGTTGGCGAAGACCGGGGTGCCCTCCTCGAGGACCGGCTCCAGCTCGGTCAGGAGGGTGTCGAGGTCCTCGGTGACCGGAGCGGTCGCTGCCACCAGCTGGTCTACGTCGTCGAGGGTGTACCGGAGGTTCACGAAGGTCGTGTTGGCCCGGCGCAGGGTCTGGGGCAGGTAGTCGAGCGCCTCGGCCAGCGACTGGTTCTCGGACGCAATCGCCCCCAGGGTGGTATTGGCGTTGCTGACCAGGTCGGTCAGTACCGGCCCCTTGGCGGCAAGGGTCCCCATCACCGACGAGGTATTGCGGACCATCGCGCGGAGGGCCGGCTGGTCGGCGTTGAGGTCCTCGACCAGGCCGGTAGTGGCGCGCAGGGCCGGCGCCAGGTACGGGGCGGCTCGATTGGCGTCCTTGCCCCGACCCGCGTACCAGGCGCCGAAGCCGCGGATCAGCTTGGTCAGGCCCTCGGTGGTCTTGGGGTCGAGGGTGTTGAAGAGCTGGTCGAGATCGACGATCGTCGTCGTGTTCTCCACCGGGAGGGTCGACCCGA
>JAUMBN010000215.1:0-3034 GCA_032119675.1 Solirubrobacteraceae bacterium
GGGGCGGAGCCTTCTGCGCCTACACGGTGCCGAGCGTCCATCCCTACGTGATGCTCAACTGGACCTCCACGCGCAGGGACGTCATGACGCTGGCCCACGAGCTCGGCCACGGCCTCCACGCCGCCCTGGCCATCCCGCGCGGGATCTTCGAGCAGCACACCCCGCTGACCGTCTGCGAGACGGCCTCGGTCTTCGGGGAGACGCTCGTGGTCGAGCGGCTGCTTGAGCAGGCCTCCACCCCGGAGTCCCGGCTGGGGATCCTGGCCGAGAACATCGAGGACTCGATCGCCACCGTCTTTCGCCAGACGGCGATGAACCGTTTCGAGGACGCCGTCCACACGCACCGCCGCAGCGAGGGGGAGCTCTCGGTCGACGACTTCTCCGGCCACTGGGCACGCACCCAGGAGGAGCTGCTCGGCGACGCGGTGGAGATCACCGACGACTACCGGATCTGGTGGAGCTACATCCCCCACTTCATCGGCAGCCCGGGCTACGTCTACGCCTACGCCTACGGCCAGCTGCTCGCCCTCTCGGTCTACGGCCGCTACCGGGAGGAGGGCGAGTCCTTTGTCCCCTCCTACATCGAGATGCTGGCCGCCGGCGGGTCGCGTAGCCCTGAGGAGCTCGCGGAGATTGCCGGCCTGGACCTCACCGACCCGGGATTCTGGAAGGCCGGCCTGAATCTCGTCGAAGAGCAGCTGGCCGCCGCCGAGGCTGCCGCCGCGGAGATCCTGGAAGCGCGGCAGTGACCGGCGCCTGGGACGGGGTCTCCCTTGAGGGCCGCAGCGCGCTGGTTACCGGCGCCGGCGCGCCCGACGGGATCGGCTTTGCCACCGCCCGCCTGCTGGCCGCGCGGGGTGCCCGGGTCGCCCTCGCCTCCACCACCTCCCGGATCGAGGAGCGAGCGGCGCAGATCACCCGGGACGGGGGCGAGGCGGTCGGCCTGGTCGCCGACCTGCGCGACGAGGCCCAGGCCCATGCGCTCGTTGCCGAGGCAGCAGCCGCCTTCGGGCCGGCGGCGATCCTCGTCAACAACGCCGGAATGGTCCAGGTAGGCGAAGAGGTGCCGGAGCCGGCCTTTCTGGAGATGACTCCGGGGCAGTGGCAGGAGGAGATAGACCGCAGCCTCGGGATCACGGCTCGCATGTGCCGCCTGGTCGCCCCGGCGGTAGCGGCCGCCGGGCACGGGCGCATCGTCAACGTCAGCTCGGTCACCGGCCCCTTCGCCTCCTTCCCGGGTGCGTCGGCCTACGCGGCGGCCAAGGCCGGCGTCGACGGGCTGATGCGAGCCCTTGCGCTCGAGCTCGGGCCTTCGGGAGTGACGGTCAACAGCGTCGCCCCCGGGTGGATCCAGACCGGGTCGCTAACCGAGCGCGAAGTAGTACCGGGCAGCTACACCCCTGCCGGGCGCTGCGGCACGCCGGAAGAGATTGCCGAGACGATCGCCTTCCTCTGCGGCGACGGCGCCGCCTACCTGTCGGGGCAGTCGATCGTCGTCGACGGCGGCAACATCATTCAGGAGATGAAGGGGCCCTAGCGGCCCGCGTCGCGCAACTCGCGGTCGATGTCGCGCCGCGTCTCCCGGGCCTTGATCGCCTGGCGCTTGTCGAAGCGGTCACGCCCCTTGGCCAGGGCAATCTCGACCTTCGCGTTGGGCCCCTTGAAGTAGATCCGCGTCGGGACGATCGTCAGCCCCTTCTCGCGCGAGCTTGCCGCCAGCCGGTCGATCTCGCGCCGGTGGGCCAGGAGGCGGCGCGGGCGCTCGGGCTCGTGGTTGTTCATAGCCGCCGGCGGGTAGGGCGGGATGTGGCAGTTGTGCAGCCAGAGCTCGCCGTCCTCGACCATCGCGTAGGAGTCCTTCATCTGGACCGTCCCCTCGCGCATGGCCTTGACCTCGGTGCCGAGCAGCTCGATGCCGCACTCGAGCTTGTCGAGCAGGTCGTAGTCGAAGCGCGCCTTGCGGTTGGTGGCGATGTCGCCCGGGGCGGCCTTCTTCTTGCCCTTCTTGGCCATGGCAGGCGAGCCTAGCGGCGGTTTTCGGGCTCGACCGGGAGCAGGTCGACGCGGCCGCGCGCGGTGTCGACCCGCTCCACGATGACCTCGACCGGGTCGCCGAGCCGGATCGCGCCGCCGCTGCGGGTGCCGACCAGGATCGTTCCCTGCTCGTTGAGCTCCCACCAGTCGCCGCGGATCTTGCGGACCGGCATGAACCCCTCGAAGGCGCCGTCGTCGAAGGCGACGAAGGCTCCGGCACCGATCACGCCGGTCACCTCGCCCTCGAAGGGGGTGTCGACTCCACGCTCGTGCCAGACGCGCTCCAGCAGGAAGGCCCTGGCGATCGCGTCGGCGTCGCGCTCGACCACCATCGCCTCGCGCTCGCGCTCGCTGCACCAGGTGGCGTCCTCCTCGAGCGCGGCCGCGTCCGGGGCCTTCTCCCCGGCGCCGATCGCGCTGAGCAGCGCGCGGTGCGTGAGGAGGTCGGGATAGCGGCGGATCGGCGAGGTGAAGTGGCAGTAGTACTCGAGGCCGAGGCCGGCGTGGCCGAGGTTGTCGGGGGAGTAGCGGGCCTGCTGCAGGGCGCGAAGGATGCGGTAGGTAAGGCCGGTCCGGCCGTGCCCGGTGCGCTTGACGTGCTGATCGAGAAGCAGCGAGGCCTGGGCGACGATCTCGGCCGCCTCGGTGCGCGAGATGCGCTTGGGGGCCGGCGGCGTGGCCACGTCGAGCGAGGCGAGCTGGTCGAGCAGCGCCTCGACCGCCTCTCCCTCCGGCTTCTCGTGGACGCGGTAGATCGTCGGTATCCCCTTCTCGGCGCAGAGCCTGGCCACCGCCTCGTTGGCCGAGATCATCATGTGCTCGATAAGGAGGTGGGACTCGGTCTGCACCGACGCGGTGGCGTCGGTCACGTGCCCCTTGCGACTGAAGGCGAACTCGGGCTCGCTGGTCTCGATCGCCAGCGCCCCGGCTCCCTCCCGGCGCCTGGCCTCGAGGCTGTCCGCCAGGGCGCGGCAGAGACCCAGCGGAGTGGCCCACGGCT
>JAUMBN010000216.1:0-6906 GCA_032119675.1 Solirubrobacteraceae bacterium
ATCACACTCCGCAAGAGGCTTGAGGACGCTGGCCTGATTGTCTGTGGCACCTCGCCCGACGAGCGGCTGGTGGAGGCTGTCGAACTCTCCTCGGACCAGCATCCGTTCTTCGTTGCCTCCCAGTACCACCCAGAGTTCAAGTCGCGCCCGGAACGTCCGGCCCCACTCTTCCGTGAGTTCGTCGCCGCAGCGCTGGAACGCTCCGGGGGCGAGGCCCCTGAGAATCCGGCCGGAGAGATCCGCGCCGGCCGCGCCTCGGGCTGAGGGCAACCCTTGCGCCGCGCCTCCGAATTGGAGCAGCGGCGCCTCGGGGAGACCTTTGCCCGCCTCTGCTCGATCACGAGCCCATCCGGCAGCGAAAGGGGGGTTGCCGACTACCTGTCGGCTGAGCTTGGAGCGATGGGCGTCGAGGTGACCGAGGACGACAGCGGGGAGCGGCTGGGAGGGGACTGCGGAAACCTCTTTGCCCGCGTGGGGCCGTCCGATGCACCGCAGATCCTGCTCTGCGCTCACATGGACACCGTGGGCGACGAACGGCCGGTAAAGCCTGTCTTGCGCGCGGGCGGTTGGGAGAGCGAGGACGAGGCGGTCCTCGGCGCCGACAACAAGGCAGCGGTAGCGGTCATCGTCGAGCTGGCGCGCCGTGTCGCCATTGAGGGGGCCCCGGTTGGGGTCGAACTCTGCTTCACCGTGCGCGAGGAACAGGCCTTGCGCGGGGCCTACGAGATCGACACCGGGCGGTTCAAGGCCGGTGTCGGTTACGTCTTCGACCATGCCACCCCGATCGGGGAGGTCATCGCTGCGTCTCCCACCTACGTCCAGTGGGAGGCGGTCCTCGAGGGGCGCGCTGCCCATGCCGGGATCAGCCCGGAGGAGGGCCGCAACGCCATAGTTGCAGCCGCTCGTGCCGTCTCACGGATCCCCTCGGGACGGATCGATGATGCGACCACGGCCAACGTTGCCTCGATAATCGGCGGCGCGGCGACCCACGGAACCAACATCGTTGCGCCTGACTGCCGGGTGACCGGCGAGGCGCGCTCACTTGAGGAGGGTGTGGCCGAGAGGCTGGCCGACGAGGTTGTCGAAGCGTTCCATGATGCCGCCAACGAGCCGGATTGCGCGTGCGACGTTGACGTCACGCTCGAGCGCTCCTTCGAGGGCTACCGGATTGAGCCCGGCGAGCCCGGCGCGAAGATCGCCGTAACTGCCCTGGAGGCCTGCGGCCACGAGGCGACGCTCGTCGACAGCGGTGGTGGGTCGGATGCCAACGCGTTTCGGAGCGCGGGGCTTGCCGTGACCAACCTCGCCAACGGCACCGAGCGACCCCATATGCCCGACGAGCGTGTCAGCGCCGAGGCGCTGGAGCAGATGCTCGATGTGGTGATCGCCCTGACCGACGGGGCCGGGGAGCAGCTGCGTTGAAGCTCGTCCTCAGGAGGGGCACGGTGATCAGCGCCGGTGACTGTGCCGAAGGAGCCGAGCAGCGCCTCGTTGTCGAGGTGGAGGGCGACGGCGAGAGGGAGGCGATCTGCGACACCGCGCTCTACGGTCGTTCGGAGGCCGGGGACGAGCTCATCCTGAACGTGCAGGCAAGCCGGCTCGCGCTCGGCTCCGGAGGGTTCGACATCGTGCATGCCAACCTGACTCGTGGCCTCGGCGGGGAGGGAATCCCGGGGGCGCACGTCATGAAGCTCAACTACTCCTCGCTCCAGCACGCAGTCCTTCCGGTGGAGGGTGAGAACGCGCCGCAGCTGGAGGGACAGCCGGTTGCCGCCTGCCTTCTCCACGGCCAGCTCGCCCCGCTGGCATGGTCTTTTTCCAAGCTGGCTCCCGGCGCGCGGCTTGGGCTGGTGCAGGGCGCAGGCGGGGCGCTCCCCGGCAACCACTCACGGACGGTCGCCAATCTTCGGCGCGAGGGCCTGCTTGAGGGCTTCATCACGGCCGGACCCGCCTATGGGGGCGAGATGGAGGCGATGACGGTCGCCGGTGCGATCGCACACGGCATCGGTGACCTCGGGTGGGATGCGGCGGTCTGTGCGCCGGGCCCCGGGATCATCGGATCCGGCTCGCGCCTGGGGAACGGAGCGCTTCCCGCTGCCGATTCCCTGAACGCGGCTATCGCGCTCGGGGCAACCGCTCTCCTGGTGCCGCGGATATCCGACAGCGATCCGAGGGATCGCCACCGGGGGGTCTCCCACCACACGCACACCGTTGCCTCGCTGGTGCTTGGGCCGGTACTGGTCGCGTGGCCGCGGGAACGCGAACCCGAGGAGTTGGGCGGCCTGTCGCTGAGGGCTGCCGACGTCGACCTGGACGGATACAAAGGCAGCGGCCTGCCGGATACCACGATGGGGCGGACTATTGACGAAGACCCCGGGTTCTTCGCCGCAGCCCTCGCGGGAGGCGCCGCGCTCGCGGGTCTGGTGCGTACCTGACGGCGCAGCCCGGGTTGCAGCGGCGAGGAGACGCCGAACCAGCGCCGAAAACCTTCCCGTGCCCGGGAAAGCCTCGCCTACGGAGTTCGAGAACCGGGTTCGCGACTTCCTCGCCTACCTGGAGCTGGAGCGAGGCCTCTCCCGTAACACCCTCGACGCCTACCGCACCGACCTGACACAGTTCGGGACGTGGCTTGCCGCCCAGGGTGCAGACCCGCTCGAGTCGCGCCACCGCGAGCTTGCGGGCTTCCTGGACTACCTCGTCGCCGGCGACGATGAAAGGGCGCCGGCGTCGGCGGCGACGATCCAGCGCAAGACAGCGTGCCTGAGGTCCTTCTACCGGCACCTGCGGCGCGAGCAGTTGATCGATCATGACCCGACCGCGGATCTGAAGGCCCCCGGCAAGAGCCGGAGGTTGCCGCGTGTCCTTACGCGGGAAGAGGTGGACAGGCTCCTCTCCACGCCGACCGGTGGCTCTCCCGCCGCCCAGCGTGACCGGGCGCTGCTCGAGGTCATGTACGCATGTGGTCTCAGGGCCTCGGAGGCCACCGGGCTCCGGGTTTCGGACGTAGACCTCGACGAGGGCCTGCTCCGCGCGACCGGAAAGGGATCCAAAGAGCGTCTGGTACCGGTCGGTCGCCGCGCGATTGCCGCGCTTCGCACGTGGATCCACAGTGGGCGCCCGGAGCTGGTGGGACTACGGGAGGAGTCGGCGCTGTTCGTGAACCAGCGCGGCGGTGCCCTCAGCAGGCAGGGGCTCTACAAGATCATCCGCGGCCACGCCGCTGCCGCGGGCCTCGAGGGCCGGATGAGCCCTCACACCCTCCGGCACAGCTTCGCCACCCACCTCCTTGCGGGCGGGTGTGACCTGCGCGTTCTCCAGGAGATGCTCGGGCATGCGGACATCGCCACCACGCAGATCTATACGCACCTCTCCGCCGAACGCCTGAAGGACCAGTACTTCAGCGCCCATCCCCGCGCCCTCGCTCGCTGACCCGCGCGGAGCCTGCTCCTAAGCTGGGGCAGTGCCTGAGCTGCCCGAGGTGGAGACGATTCGGCGTTCGCTTGCTCCCCACCTGGAGGGGCGCCGGATAGCCGGGGTGGAGGTTTTCGACTCGCGATGGTGCCGGCCGGTCGCCCCTGCAGAGTTCTCCGACGCCCTCCGGGGCCGCGCGATCGATTCCCTCCACCGCAGGGGGAAGTACCTGGTATTCGAGCTGAGCGGGGAGTTCTTCCTGGTCTGCCACCTGCGAATGACCGGCAACTTTCTTTACGAGGCGCGGGCCGACACGCCTTACCAGCGGGCGGTGTTAACGCTCGACGACGGTCGGGCCCTGCGATATTGCGACGTACGCCGCTTCGGCACGGCGGACCTTCTCGCCGGCCTCCCGTCCCTGGACTCCTTCTTCGACGGGCGGCTGGGAATCGAGCCGTTGGCCGGGGGTCTCGACGGCGAAGTTCTTCGCGTGTTGGCAAGCGGCCGGAGCGCACCGGTGAAGAGCTTCCTCCTGGACCAGAGGATGGTCGCCGGGATCGGGAACATCTATGCCGACGAGGCCCTCTACCGGGCGCGGGTGCACCCGCTCAGGCCGGCAGGCAGCCTGCGTCCCGGCCAGTACGAGGAGCTTTCGCGCGGGATAACCGGCGCCCTGTCTGCCGGGCTCGAGGCCGGCGGTGCGACGATCGACGACTTCCGCCATCCCGACGGACTCTACGGCTCCTTCCAGGACGAGTTCCAGGTGCACCGCAGGGCAGGGGAGCCCTGCCTGAGGTGTGGACGGGAGATACGAAAGCTGACCGTCGGTGGGCGCGGAAGCTACGTCTGCGAGTACTGCCAGCCGCGCCCGCGACGAAGAGTCAGCCGGTGAGCTCGGCCAGGCGGCCGCTGGCGTCGGCCTCCCGGAGCTCGGCGAACCCGCCGATCAGCTCGTCCGCGATGAAGACCTGCGGGAAGGTCATCATCCCCGTTTGCGCAACGAGCTCGGCCCGTCCCTCCGGGTCCTTTGAGAGATTGACCTCCTGGTATTCGAGGCCGCGGCTCTCAAGGAGCGCCTTGGCCTGGCTGCAGAAGGGGCACGGCTCGGTGGAGAAAATCCTGATCTCGTTCATGGGGCAGACAACGCTAGCGGCTGCTGGCTCGTCCGGCTGATGGCGGGTCCGGTACACACCGAGGCCGTGGTTCTCAGGTCGATCCGCTATGGCGAGGCCGACCGCATCCTGCACCTCTACAGCGCTGACCGCGGGCGCATGAGCGCGATTGCCAAGGGCTCAAGGCGTTCCCGCAGCCGGTTCGGCGGGCGCCTGGAGCCGTTCTTCCGCCTGCGCCTGGACCTCCACGAGGGCCGCAGCGACCTCCTCACGGTGACCGGTGCCGAAACGGTCAGCCCGTATGCCCGGCTCCGGGAGGACGCCGACGCGATCTCGGCCGCGGCGAGGGGATGTGACGCGGTCTCGCGGCTGTTCGACTCCGGCGAGCCCCACCCCGAGGTCTTCAATCTGCTGTGCACCTTTCTTTCCGTCCTCGACGAGGATCCGCGGCGCAGCGGTGTGGCACTTCAGGTCGCGCTCCGGCTGAAGCTCCTGCTCGCAGCCGGACTCGCGCCTCAGCTGCGCCAGTGCGCGCGCTGCGGGGCGACAGAGTCCATTTCGGGGTTCTCGCCGTCTGCGGGTGGCGTCGTCTGCTCGGCCTGCGAAGCGGGGTCGTTTGCACTGGGGGAAGAAGCCCACCGATTCCTCACCGTCGCGCTCGGCACACCATTGTCGGAGCTTCCAGGTCCGTCACCGGCGGCGCTCGCCGCTGCGACCCGGGCGGTGGACGAGACCGCAGAGCACCATGGCCACGTGAAGTTCCGCCCGGCCGCGTAGGGGAGCCGCTGCGGGGCGGGGCGGTGCAAGACTGGTGTTCGTGAACCCCCACGAGAATCCCGGGCCGGTCGCATCCCGCTTTGCGGAGACGATGGCCGCGCGCGAGGACGCAACGCTCAGCCCCCTGGCGGCTCGCTCCTGGCCTGCGCGCCGCCAGCTTCCCGAAGCCGACTGCACCGTTCGCTCGCCGCTACAGCGCGACCGGGACCGGATCGTCCACTCCAAGGCGTTCCGGCGCCTGAAGCACAAGACGCAGGTCTTCGTATCGCCGGAGGGAGACCATTACCGCACCCGCCTGACCCACACGATCGAGGTGACCCAGATCGCCCGGACGGTCGCCCGAGCCCTCAGGCTCAACGAAGACCTGACCGAGGCGATCGGGCTCGGCCATGATCTGGGGCACCCGCCGTTCGGGCATATCGGCGAGGCGGTGCTGGACAGCGCCCTTGCGGAGCGGTTCGGCTCCGGCTTTCGCCACTACGAGCAGTCGCTTCGCGTGGTCGACGTCCTGGAACGTGACGGGGCAGGCCTGAACCTCACCGACGACGTGCGTGACGGGATCGCCTGTCACTCCGGCCGTGCGCCGGAGCCGCGAACTCTGGAGGGCTCGATCGTGAGGCTGGTCGACCGGGTGGCGTACATCAACCACGACATCGACGACGCCCTCCGGGCCGGAGTGATTGCCGAGGCAGACCTGCCGTCAGGCCCGATCGATGCTCTTGGCACCACCGGTTCGGCGCGTATCGACATGCTGGTTCACGACCTGATCGAGAACTCCGAGTCCGCCGGGGCAATCAGCCAGGGAGAGGAGGCGGGCGCCGCGATGGACGAGCTGCGGACCTGGATGTTCGAGAATGTCTACCTCGGTCCCCAGGCGCGGGCCGAACACGGCCGTATCGACCGGGTCATCCGGACGCTCTTTAACCACTACAGCTCCTCGCCGGAGCTGATTCCCGATGGTGGAGGTTTTGCCGGTGACGATCTCCCGGTCCGGGTCACCGACTACATATCGGGCATGACCGATCGCTTCTGCGTGCGCATCTTCGAAGAGCTGACCGTCCCCGAGTCGTTCGCCACATAGGCTCCCGACGTGGCGCTCTACACCGACGATTCGATCGACCGGGTCCGGCAGGCCGCCGACATCGTCGAGATCGTCTCCGCCAAGAGCGAGCTCAAGCGCTCGGGACGCCAGTACATGGGCATCTGTCCGTTCCACGACGAGCGCTCGCCCTCGCTCAGCGTGGACCCGGAGAACAAGGTCTTCCACTGCTTCGGCTGCGGCGAGGGAGGCGACCTCTTCCGGTTCGTCGAGCTCGCCGAGGGAGTTGACTTCCGCGGTGCGGTCGAGTTCCTCTCGGACCGGTACGCGGTGCCGCTTGAGCTGACCGACGAGGATCCCCGCTCGGCCGAGAAGCGCAAGCGGCGCGAGCGGCTGCTCGAGCTTCTCGAGCGGACCGCCGCCTTCTATGTTCGCAATTTCTGGGAGAGCGACGAGGCCGCCGATTCGAGGGCGTACATGGCGGGCCGGGGCCTGGATGAGGCGATGCTGCGTGAATTTCGGGTCGGCTATGCGCCGAGCGCATGGGACAGGGTGCTAGTTGCATCA
>JAUMBN010000217.1:0-1648 GCA_032119675.1 Solirubrobacteraceae bacterium
CCCGGATTGCCGCTGCCTAGTCGCCGGTGAGTGCGGCGCGCTCGGAAGCGTCGAGGCCCCACTCTTCGAGCACGGAGTCGAGCTCTGCCCCCGGAATCGGAGGCCGGGCCTGCGGCGGCGTGCGGTCGAACCTTGGCGCGGCGGCCGGCTGGGTGACCCCGTCGATCTCGACAAATGTTCCCCGTGCCTTCATGTGCGGATGGGCGGCGGCCTCGCCCATGCCGTAGATCGCGGTAGCGCAGGCCTCCTCGGGTTCAAGGATCGCCGCCCACTCCTCGCGGCTCTTCGAGCGGAAGATCTCCGCCAGGCGCTCCTTGAACTCCGGCCAGCGCACGGTCTCGAACTGGGGCATCTCGTCTGCCGGGATCTCCAGCAGCTCGAGCAGCCGCGCATAGAACTGGGGCTCGAGCGCGCCCACGGCCACGTAGCCTCCGTCGGAAGTCTCGTAGGTCTCGTAGAAGGGGGCGCCGGAGTCGAGGAGGTTCGTGCCCGGCTTGCCCGGCCACATCCCGCCGGCCATCATCCCGTGGAACATCGTGGTCAGCAGGGCGGCGCCGTCGACCATCGCCGCGTCCACGACCTGGCCCTGGCCGGTCTGGCGGGCCTCGATGATGCCCGCCAGCACGCCGAAGGCGAGGAACATCGCCCCGCCGCCGTAGTCGCCGACGAAGTTGAGGGCGAACATCGGCTTCTCGCCGGTCCGCTGCGTGGCGCCGAGCGCCCCGGCCAGCGAGATGTAATTGATGTCGTGGCCGGCGACCTGGGCCATCGGGCCCTCCTGGCCGTAGCCGGTCATCCGGCCGTAAACCAGCTTTGGGTTGCGCGCGTGGACCACGTCCGGGCCCAGGCCCAGGCGCTCCATCACGCCGGGCCGGTAACCCTCGATCAGCGCGTCGGCGCTCTCGGCGAGCTTCAGGACCGTCTCGCGGCCCTCGCCCGACTTCATGTCCACCTCGGCGACGGCGTGGCCGCGGCGGGTGAGGTCGAACTGCGGCGGGAGCATCGCGCCGCCGGGGCGGTCGACCCGGAGCACGTCGGCGCCCATGTCGGCGAGCAGCATCCCGGCGAACGGGTTGGGACCGATTCCACCGACCTCGAGGACCTTGACGCTGGTGAGGGGGCCGCTGCGCTCGGGGCTCATTGCGCCCGGATGCTACCTGCGTGCCGTCGGCGCCCGGAGGGCCGCGCTCAGGCGGCGCGCGGCCCGAGCTTCACCTCGATCACCTTCACCTGGTTGGTGAAGAGCGAGGGCAGCGCTTCGGGGTCGGATGTGAGCTCCATCTCCGGGTAGCGGCGCAGCGTCTCCTCGAAGAGGATCGTCAGCTCCAGCCGCGCCAGCGCCGTGCCCAGGCAGAAGTGCCGGCCGCCGGCACCGAAGGCCTGGTGGTCGGGGTTGCGATCGACCTTGAGCTGGTGGGGGCACTCATAGGTGTTCTCGTCGCGGTTGGAGGCCGGGTACCACATGATCACCTTGTCGCCCTCCCGGATCGTCTGGCCGTGGAGCTCGACGTCGCGCGTCGCCGTGCGGCGGAAGTTGAGGAAGGCCGGGTGCATGCGCAGGAACTCCTCAACGGCGCCGGGGATGAGCGACGGGTCGTCGACCAGCTTCTGGCGCTCCTCCGGGTTCTTCAGCAGGGCGACCATCCCG
>JAUMBN010000218.1:0-13464 GCA_032119675.1 Solirubrobacteraceae bacterium
GCGACACGCTCGCCTACGCCATCGCCTGCGAGGAGCTCGGGCGCGTCGACGGCTCGATCGCGGTGACCATGGCGGCCCACAGCTCTCTCGGCGTAGGGCTCATCGACCAGTTCGGGACCGAGGAGCAAAAGCGTGAGCTGATGCCCGACCTCTGCTCCGGCCGCAAGCTGGGGGCCTTCGGCCTCACCGAGCCGGAAGCCGGCTCGGATGCCGGCGCAACGCGGACCACCGCCGTGCTCGACGACGGCGAGTGGGTGATAAACGGGGCCAAGCAGTTCATCACCAACGCCGGTACCGATATCTCCGGCCACGTGACGATCACCGCCGTGACCGGCGAAGGCAACGGGCGCCCGGAGATCTCGAACATCATCGTTCCGTACGGCGCTCCCGGGTACGAGCAGGGCGAGCCGTACCGCAAGGTCGGATGGCATGCCTCCGACACGCGCCCGCTCACCTTCACCGACTGTCGCGTGCCCGAAGCCAACCTTCTCGGCGAGCGTGGCACCGGGCTAAAGCAGTGCCTGGCCGGCCTGGATGCCGGGCGGATCGGGGTGGCCGCGATGGCTGTCGGCCTCGCCCAGGGCGCATTCGATCAGGCCCTCGCCTACGCCAACGAGCGGATCGCCTTTGGCCAGCCGATCGGCCGCTTCCAGCTGATCCAGGGCAAGCTCGCCGACATGTCGACCGAGATCGAGGCAGCCCGGCTGATGGTCTGGAAGGCGGCCAGCGAGAAGGACAACGGCCAGCCGGTGGGGATGAGCGCCTCGCAGGCCAAGCTGATGGCGGGAAGGCTCGCGGTGCGGGTATCCGAGGAGGCGGTTCAGATCCACGGCGGCTACGGGTGGATCGACGAGTACCCGGTGAGCCGGCTCTACCGCGACTCCAAGATCCTGACCATCGGCGAGGGAACCGACGAGGTCCAGCAGATGGTCATCGCCCGGTCACTCGGGCTCTGAGCGGGAGGGCGATGGCCGACGAGGCCCGGGCCGCACCGGTACCCGAGCTCGATCCCCGCAGGCTGCAGCGGGCAGGGAGGCGCTCCTCGCTCGCCGGCCCGGCACTGGTCTTCTTCCTCTGCCTCGCCTTCTACCTGGCCGGGGCCGGGCTGCCGGCCGGCGACCTGAGCGAGCTGCGAAGTGACGAGGCGCACGTGCTGCTCAGCGCCGAATCTCTCATCGCCGACGGCGACCTGGACCTCACCAACAACTATGCCTCCCGCGACTGGCTGCTCTTCGACGGACCGGTCCTCTCGCCCAGGGCGGACGTAATCGAGGGGCGCCTGCTCGAGCCACAGGGCATCGGCTTCCCCGCCCTGGTCGCCCCGGCCTACGCGCTCGGCGGGGTTCGCGGGGTGGAGGTGTTCCTGGCGATCATCGCCGCTCTGGGGATGGCCGCGGCGGTCTCGATCGCCCGCAGGCTCGCGCCCGACCCGTGGGCGACCAGCGCCGTCCTGGCGGTGGGCCTGAGCCCGCCGGCGGTGATTGCCGCCACCACCATCTCCCCCGCGGCCACGATCGGCGCCCTGCTGGCGGGCGCCGCGGCGCTCGCCCTGCGCTGCCGGGAGTCGGTGACCCGGGCAGCGCCGCTGGGCGCCGGCCTGCTGCTGGCGCTCGTTCCCTGGGCAGGGCCGATCGGGCTGCTGCCCGCCGCCGTAATAGTGGCCGCCCTCTTTCGCTGGCTCAGGCGCCGACGCCGGGGCTGGGCCGGGCTCGTCGCGCTCGAGCTGGTTCTCGTCTCGCTCGTCTTCTACGTCACCGTCAACGGCAGGCTCTTCGGGGGCGTCACCCCACTGGCCGCCTCCAACGAGCCGGGCGCCCCCTTCGGCGCCGAGACGGCCGCCGACTACGCGGCCCGGCTGCCTCGGCTGCTGGGCCTCTGGCTGGCGCCCGAGGTGGGCATCCTGCTCTTCGCCCCGGTCCTGGTGCTCGCCTTCGTCTCCCTCTGGCTGCTCTGGCACTCGCGGCGCGAGCGGCTGGCCCGCGCACTGCCCGAGGCGATCGACATCGAGGTGGCCACCGGCTTCCTGGCCCTCATCTGCGCTGCGGCGGTCTTTACGGCACTGCTCCTCGTGCCCTGGTTCGCCGAGCGCGCCCCCGGCGAGGCGCTCGCCACCGTCCTGCCGGTCGCCGGCGCGCTCTGCGCCTGGGGCATGCGGCGCCTGCCTGCACTCGGCATCGCCCTCTCGGCCGTCGGCCTGGCGCTCACCCTCTGGCTCCTCGTCGCCGGTCACCTCTCCGCAGACGCCGGCCTCTCACCCCCCGCCGGCCCCCTGCCCTGGTCGATCCTCGGCGCCTGAGCGGCAGGTCAGTCCGAGCGCTCTTCGAGCACCCGGGTGGCGGCACTGGCGGGATCGAGGCGACGCTCGACGACCTCGGCGAGGAGCGCCTCGAACTCCTCGTCGGTCTCCAGTCGGGACTCGAGCTCGCGGCGCAGGCGGTTGGCGCAGATCGAGATGACCTCGCTGCGCAGGTTGCGGCGCCGGCGCTCGGAGAGCATTCCCTCGGCCTCGATGTAGGCGCGGTGGGCGTCGAGCTCGGCGGCGAGTTCGGGAACTCCCTCACCGCGGGCGGCCTCGGTGCGCACTATCGGGATCTGGCGCCCGTCGGCGGGGGCGAGGGACAGGACGCCACGGATCTCGCGCACCATCGTCTCGGTGAGCGGGTGGTCGGCCTTGTTGACGACGATGATGTCGGGAATCTCCATCACCCCGGCCTTGAGCGCCTGGATCGAATCCCCGGAACCGGGCATCAGCACCAGGACGATGGTGTCGGCGTGGTCGATGATGTCGACCTCGGCCTGGCCGACCCCGACCGTCTCCAGGAAGATGTCCTGGCGCCCGGCGGCGTCCATCAGCAGCGCCGCCTGGAGGGTCGCCTCCGAGAGGCCGCCAAGCGCGCCGCGGTTGGCCATCGAACGGATGAAGACCTCCTTGTCCAGGAAGTGCTCGGTGAGGCGGATGCGGTCGCCCAGCAGAGCCCCCTGGGTGAACGGCGACGAGGGGTCTATCGAGAGCACGCCGACGCTCCGACCCTGCTCGCGGCGCAGCTTCGTGAGCGCGCTGATCAGGGTCGACTTCCCCGCTCCGGGCGCCCCGGTAATGCCTACGATCGAGGCCTGGCCGGTCTTCGGGTAGACCTCGCGGACGAGCTCCCAGCCGCGCGGGTCGTCGGACTCGACGAGGGTGATCGCCCTTGCAAGTGCCCTGCGGTCACCGGCCACCAGGCGCTCCGCGAGGCTGTCGGTGGTACTCGGGCTCACTTCCGGCGAGACTAGCGGCCGGTCCGGTGGACGCAGGCGCCCGGGGCTAGGCTTTTCCCGCAATGTCCACGGCCGCCCCCGAGCAGCCCGCGCAGGCTCCCCCGGACGACGGCCTGCGCCCGCCCCCTCCCCCGCTCCACGGCGGCCCCGCCGCGCTGCTCGCCTTCGCGCGCCGCAACGGGATGCTCACCCCCAAGTACCTGCGGCTCGCCATGCGCTGGGCGTGGCTCAAGCTCCGCTGGGGCCGGCGCCTGCAGACCGACGGCCTCTGCTTCGTCGGGCCCGGGGTGACCTTCGAGATCGGCCGGGGCGCCGTCCTGCGGCTCGGCCGCTGGTCGTGGATCGGGCACGGCTGCAAGCTCCGGGTCCACGAGGGCGAGGTGGAGATCGGGGCCAAGAGCGTCCTGGGCCAGGAGTGCACGATCTCCGCCTTCCAGCACGTCTCCATCGGGCGGGAGTGCATTCTCGCCGACCGGGTGATGCTGATCGACTTCGACCACGGCGTGGTCGATGTCGACCGGCCGGTCCGCGAGCAGGGCATCTACAAGCGGGACGTCCGGGTGGGCAGCAACTGCTGGCTCGGCTACGGGGCCTGCATCCTGCGGGGCGTGACCGTCGGCGACAACGCGATCGTCGGCACCAGCGCCGTTGTCACCCGCGATGTCCCGGAGAACGCCGTCGTGGCCGGAATCCCCGCGCGGGTACTTCGCATGCGCGAGGCCCCGCAGTCGATGCGCTTCAGCTAGGCGCCGGAGCGCGCGGCGATCGTCTCGCCGTAGAGCCGACTCGTCTGGCGGGCCACGTCGGCCCAGTCGAAGGAGAGGACGTGCTCTGAGGCCTCGGCGATCAGCCGCTCGCGCAGCTCGTCGTCGGTGAGCATCCGCTCGATCATCACGCCCAGGTGCTCCGGGTCGCCGCCGTTGAAGCGCAGCCCGACCTTCTCGCCGGCCGGCACGACCTCGCGCAGTCCGCCGGTGTCGGCGACGATGCACGGGCAGCCGCTGGCCATCGCCTCGAGCGCGACCAGGCCGAAGGGCTCGTAGAGGCTGGGAACCACGCACAGGTCGGCGATCCGGTAGAGCGAGTGCAGCACGTCATCGCCGATCCAGCCCATGAACGTTCCGTGCTCCAGCAGGCCGAGCTGCTCGGCCTGCTCCTTGAGCTCCTCTTCGTGGGTGCCCGAGCCCGCGACCAGGAAGCGGACGCCCCCGACCCTCTCGATGATCGGCGGCAGCGCCTCGAGCGCGAGCTGGAAACCCTTCTCGTAGACCAGCCTTCCCACCAGGAGCACGAGCTGCTCGTCGGGGGCGGCGAACTCGGCTCGCAGCTGCTCGAGGTCGTCGACCGGCTGGAGGTCGAGCGGGTCGATCCCGTTCGGGATGACCGTCACCCGGGACTCGTCGAGGTCGAAGATGTCGGCGACGTGGCCGCGCATGTAGTGCGAGCAGGTGATCACCCGGTCGGCGCGGCCGGTGATCCAGCGCTCGACGCCGTTGATCCAGCTCTGCGGATGCTCCTCCACCCAGCCCTGGTGGCGGCCGTACTCGGTCGCGTGGATCGTCATCACCAGCGGCCGGTGAAAGCGGTTGGCCAGGTGGTCACAGGCGGCGGCGACGAGCCAGTCGTGGCCGTGGACGAGGTCGAAGTCGTAGCGGTCGCCGAGCTCGACACCGGCGGCCAGCATGTCGGCGTTCATGTGCTCGATCCAGGTGACGAACTCCGCCAGGTCCCGGGGCCGGGCCGGCTCGCGGACGCGGTGGACGAAGACGCCCTCCTGGACGGTCTCCTCCTCCATCGACTCGTCACCGCGCGTCAGGACGTGAACCTCGGTGCCCTGGGCGACCAGGTTCTCGGCCAGCTTGCAGACGTGGCGGGCCAGGCCGCCTTCAACGACCGGCGGGTATTCCCAGGAGAGGATGAGGACGCGGTTCATGGCTCGAGAATCGGCGCCAGTGAAAGGTCCGGCGCAAGGTTGCCGATCGCCTGCTCCTGCGAGGGTACCGGCCCGAGCGCCTCGTGGAGAGCCTCAAGGTGCGCCTCCAGGCGCTCGCGCGGGTACGGGCCGGCGAGCTCCCCCTCAACCATGAAGGCCCAGTCGCTCGACTGCACGGCCAGCAGCTCGCGGACGGCACGCTCGCTCACGCCGGGGCCGGCAGCGAGCAGGTCGAGCTCTGCGGCCCGCTGGGCGAAGGCGATATCGGCGACGGCCGGCCCCGACCAGGTGGCCAGGCGCCCGCCGGTGCCCCAGCTGGTTGCCTGGCGCAGGGCCTCCGGCCACGGCTCCGCCTCCACGTCTTCAAGGGCGTCATCCAGGTGCACTAGGTCGACGCCCCGATCCGCCAGCTCTCCCACCAGGGCGGCCAGGAAGTCGATGCCCTCGTGCCACCAGAGCCCAAAGAGCTCGGTGTCGAACGCCAGCGTGCAGAGGCCTCCGTCCTGGATGCGCGCAGCCACCCGCCCGGCAAAGTCGGCGGCGTCGGCGCGGGCCTGGGCCTCGGCGCGGGCGGGGTCGTAGACCGAGCCGTCGTTGGCCCACGGGCGGTGGTCGCGGGCGGTGCGCCGGTGGCTGTCCCGGTAGGCGCCACCGGACGGGTACCCCTCACTCCCCCAGACGAGGTCGATCAGCTCCCGGTCGATCGGGGCCAGCATCGGCCCCTCGTCGCTGCGAAGCACCTGCAGGTGGCGCGGGTCGCCGGCGGGGACGAAGGCGGTCAGCTCGACGCAGGAGGCGTGGATTCCCGCCTCCTCGGCCAGCCGGCCCAGCCGGGGCTCCCAGGCGCACTCGGGGAGCCAGAAGCCGCCGCGCCAGCGGTCGCCGAACCGGCGGCGGTGGCCGGCGATCCCAGTCCGCAGCTGGAGCCGGATACCGGCGTCGGTGGCCAGCAGCGGCAGGATCGCGTGCGTGGCGCTGCTGGTCCAGGCGACGTGGGGCGCCAGGCGCCCGAGTACGTCTCCCCCGCATGCCTCCAGCGCGGCCAGGGATTCCTCGTACTGAAGCGCCGCCCGCTCCATCTCGGCGGCGAGCTGCGGCTCGCCGGCCTCCGCGAAGGCCTCCACGTCGAGCCGGTGGGAGGCGGGGCGCACCTCGCGCAGGAAGGCCCCGCAGCGCTCCATGGCCCCGGGCGCCTCCAGCTGGTCGGCGCAGACCGGGGTGAGTGAGAGGGTCAGCGGAGCGCCGGCGTCGAGCAGGTCGGCGAGCGGCAGGTAGCTGGTCGCCACCGCCTCCCAGAGCCACTCCTCGCCGAACGGCCAGGTCCCGAAGCCCTCCACGTAGGGCATGTGGGTGTGCAGCACGAGCGCCGCGCGACCGGGCGAGCTCATCTCAGGGCCGCAGGACGGCGAGGAAGTCGAGGGCGCGGTCCAGGGAGGCGGGGTCCTCCCGTCCGGGCACGAGCCTGAAGTCGCGCTCGGAGATCGCCGGCACGAAGCGGCTGTAGAAGGCGTCGGTGATGCCCAGGCGCGAGTGGACCGAGTCCCAGCCCAGCCGCTCGATCGCCGCCTGGTGGGCGGCGAGCTTGCGGGCATGGTGCAGGCCGTAGATCTCGACGTGCGGGAAGTGGGCCTCGCAGAGATCTCGGAACTCGGAGGCGCGGTACTCGTGCACGTGCCAGGGGTTGCCGGAGCGCTCGGCCCCCTCGGGAGCGAGCGTCAGCACGTTGGGGGTCGAGACGTAGACGGCCGGCCGATCCGAGCCGCTCACCAGCTCGCGGCAGCGGTCGAGGATCGCGCCGGCATCCTGGACGTGCTCGATCGTCTGGAGGAAGACGACGGCGTCGCACGGTTCGTCGAAGGTCTCGATCAGCTCGCGCGCGAACCTGACCCGGCCCCCGCCGTAGCGGGCGCTGGCGTGCTCGTAGGCATCCGGGTTGGCGTCGACGCCGACGACCGACCCTGCGGTGCGTGCGAGGACCGCACTGCCGTACCCCTCGCCGCAGGCGAGGTCGACCACGCGCAGGCCGCCGACCCGCAGCGCAATCCACTCGTAGACGACCAGGTGACGCCGGTACCAGTAGTTCTCGTCGGGAACGTCGGGGAGCGTGCGCTCGCCGGTCAGCTCGAGCGGCGGCACGCCCTCCGGCTGGTCCTGCTGAAAAATGCGCGGGGCCTGGGCGTCGGTGCGCTCGGGAGCCGGCGAACTCACGCCGCCACCGAGGTGCCACGCGCCCCAACGCCCGCCCCGCTCACGACCCGCTCGACCCGCACGCGCCCCCCGCGACGGGGCACCAGGGTAATCGCGCGCCGCGAGATCCGCTCGGGGCCCCCAGCCGGGGCCAGGTCAACCGCCCGCAGCACGCCCCGCAGGACCGCGCGCATCTCGAACTGGGCGAACGAGGCGCCGATGCAGCGCCGCATGCCCCCGCCGAAGGGGATCCACGTGTAGGTGCCGGGAGGGCTCTCGAGAAACCGTTCCGGCCGGAACCCGAACGGGTCGGGGTAGATGTCCTCGCGAAGGTGGACGAGCAGGATCGACGGCGCCACGCGCGAGCCCGCCGGCAGCCGGAAGCGGCCCTGGCCGACGGTCACCGGCTCAGTGATGACGCGCACGACCATCGGGATCACCGGGCGCAGGCGAAGGGTCTCCTGGATCACGGCCTCGGTGTACCTGTCCCCGTCCCCCTCGCGGACCTCGGCCACGAGCCTCTCCATCACCTCAGGCTCGTGGACAAGCCGCTCGAAGGCCCACGAGAGAGTCGAGGCGGTGGTCTCGTGGCCGGCGAGAAGGAGGGTCATCAGCTCGTCGCGCAGCTCAGCGTCGCTCATCGGCTCGCCGTCCTCGTCGCGGGCCAGCAGGAGCATTGAGAGTATGTCCTCGCGCTCCTCGAGGGCCGGGTCCTCGCGGTGCTCGGCGATGATCCGGAAGAGCTCCCGGTCGACCGGCCCCAGCGCAGCTTCGCGGCCCGAGACGACACGGTCCGAGTCGACCCCGAAGAAGAGTCCGGCCAGGAGGCGCCCCGGGTCGGTGGTGAGCGCGAGCATCCGCACGAGCAGCTCGCGCAGCCGCTCCATCTCCGCGCCCGAATCGACCCCGAAAACCGCCCGCATGATCACCTCGAGGGTGATCGCCTGCATCCGCTCGAGCAGGGCCATCGTCTCCCCCTCGCGCCAGGTCGAGACCTCGCGCTCGACGGCCTCCTCCATGATCTCCCCGTACCGGCGCATACGGTCGCCGTGGAAGGGCGGGAGCAGCAGGCGCCGCTCGCGCAGGTGCCGGCGCTCGTCGAGCAGCAGGACCGAATTGGACCCGACAATCGGCTCCAGGACGACATTGGCCTCGCCGGCGTGCATCACCTCGGCCGAGCCGGTGAAGACGGTCTTCACGTCCTCGGGATCGGAGAGGACGACGAGCGGGAAGCCGGTGATGAAGTCGAAGGTGAAGACGTCGCCGAACCGCTCGCGCTGGCGGAGCATGAACTCCTGCGGCCGGGAGAGCCACTGGAGGGCCTGCGCATACTGGGGCTGGCGCGGCCCAGGCGGAAGCTCAGCCAGCTCGGGGGCATCGAGGCTCACGGCGCCGATTGTCGCACCTTCGCCCCCGCGCCCGGAAGGCCCTGACGCTACGGTGACGCGGCACGATGAGCGCCCCGACCAACCACGAAGCGATCCGCGACGTCAATACGCGCTACCACGACTGCGCCGCCGCCCACTACGACGCCAAGTGGGGAATCGACTGGGGCGAGGTCGGGCGCGACCAGGTTCTCGGAAAGGTGGAGAAGGCCCTCGGCGGCCCGATCCCGCGCTTCGCCCGCTCGCTGGAGATCGGCGCCGGCACCGGATACTTCTCGCTCCACATGCATATGGCAGGGATCGTCGGCCAGGCCACCTGCACCGACATCTCGCCGGGGATGATCGAGGCCCTGGAGTCCAACGCCTCGATGCTCGAGCTCGACGTCGAGACGAGAGTCTGCGACGCCGAAGAGCTCCCCTTCGAGGACGGGAGCTTCGACCTGGTCTTCGGCCACGCGGTCCTTCACCACATCCCCGACCTCGACCGCGCCTTCTCCGAGTTCCACCGGGTCCTGGCCCCGGGCGGGACGATCGTGTTCGCCGGCGAGCCCTCCCGTTACGGGGACCGTATTGCCCAGGTGCCGAAGGTGGCCGCCACCGCAGTCGCTCCCGCGTGGCGGGCGGCGATCGGGGCCGACGCGGCCCCCGACGGACACGCCGACGGCGGCGAGGATAACCACGAGCTCGAGCAGCACGTGGACGTCCACGCCTTCCTGCCCGCCGACCTCGAGCGCGCGGCGCAGGGTGCCGGGTTCGAGGAGGTCAGGGTGAGCGGCGAGGAGCTGCTGGCCAACTGGTTCGGCTGGACCAACCGCGCGCTGGAGCACACCGCCGTCAGCGAGGAGATCCCCGAGCTCTGGCG
The DNA here is from genome assembly GCA_032119675.1 of Solirubrobacteraceae bacterium. Classification (GTDB taxonomy): domain Bacteria; phylum Actinomycetota; class Thermoleophilia; order Solirubrobacterales; family Solirubrobacteraceae; genus F1-60-MAGs163. Next base: position 9,626 of record JAUMBN010000218.1, read on the forward strand.
CCAGTACGCCTTCCGCGGGTACCTCGCCCTGCAGAAGGTCGACCGCGGGCTGCTGGAGGGACGGCTGCCGGCGACGATCTTCTACAACCTGCTGCTCAGCGCCCGCCGCCCGGGCTAAAGGCCCGAGAGCTCCTCCCGGGCGAGCGAGGCCCGGTCGGCGATCGCCGCCTGCTCGGCCGGGTCGAAGCGGTTCCAGCCGCGGACCGCCATCGCCATGCGGTGGTTGGAGGCGAAGCGCTCCTCGTTGCGGCCGATGAAATCCCAGTAGAGGGCGCTCAGCGGGCAGCCGTCCTCCCCGGTCCTCTTCTTCGGCGAGTAGCGGCAGTCGGCGCAGAAGGCGCCGCCGCTCATCTTGTGGACGTAGTTGCCCCCGGCGGCGTAGGGCTTGGTCATCATCGTGCCGCCGTCGGCGTAGAGCGCCATGCCGGCGGCGTTGGGGGCCATCACCCACTCGGCACCGTCGACGAAGGAACGCTCGAACCAGTTCACGACCGCCCAGGGCTCGATCCCGGCGAGCATCGCGATATTGCCGAGGACCATCAGCCGCTCTATGTGGTTGGCGTAGCCGTGGCGGCGGACTCCGTCGACGACGCTGTCCAGGCAGGTCCAGCCCGCCGGCTCGCCCCAGTAGGCGGCCGGCAGCGGGGCGGTCGCGTCGAGCGCGTTATCGGTCCGCCAGTCGCCGGCCCGCAGCCAGTACATCCCCCAGACGTACTCCCGCCAGCCGATCACCTGCCGGATGAAGCCCTCGGCCGCCTCGATCGGGACCGCACCGGCCTCGAAGGCCTCCTGGGCGGCGCGGGCCACCTCGAGCGGGCCGATCAGGCCCAGGTTGAGGGGAACGCTCATCAGCGAGTGGAAGAGGAACGGGTCGCCGGGGACCATCGCGTCCTGCCAGGCGCCGAACTCCGGCAGGCGGTTTGCGACAAAGTCGGCCAGGGCCTCGCGGGCCTCCTCCGGCGTGACGGCAAAGAGGCGCGGACCCGGCTCTCCCCAGAGCTCCAGATCCCATGAATCCAGGTCCTCGCTGACGGCGCGGTCGATCTCGTCCTCCCCGGGCCGCCAGGCCGGCGGGGCGTCGACCCCTGCCTTCGGAGGCTTGCGGTTCTCGGCGTCGAAGTTCCATCGGCCGCCCACCGGCTCGCCGTCCCCGTCGACGAGGATCCCGTATCGGCGGCGCTGCTCTCGATAGAAGGGCTCCATCGTTATCGCCTTGCGCCCCCGTGCCCACTCGGCGAACTCCTCCGGGGTGGTAAGGAACTGGTTCGAGGGCACGAAGCCGACGCCGAGCTGCGCCAGCTCCCGTCGGGCCGAGGCGCGGTTGGGGGCGGCGCAGACGATCTCGCCGTCGATCCCCGCGAGCGCTTCGGCAAACGACCCCGCTCCCCGGATCTCCTCTACCTCCATCCCCCGCTCCCGAAGCGCGGCGGCATGGTGGCGCATGGCGCTGAGGACGACCTGCGCCCTGCTGCGGTGGAGCGGCGCCCGGCTCATGACCGAGTGCGACTCGACCATCACCACCCGCCCGGCGCCGTCGAGCACCGGGTTGTCGGCCATCAGCTGGTCGCCAAGGACCAGGGCGACGTGGGCCAAGCCGCTCAGTCCTTCGCCGGCGAGACGGCCCGGTAGCGCTCCATCGTCACCCGCCGTTCGGCGGCGTGGTCGACCACCGGGGCCGGGTAGTCGGTACCGATCACGCAGCCGGCCTCCTCCTGCTCCTCGGCGGTCATCTTCCACGGCTCGGTGAGCCGCTTCTCAGGAACGGAGGCCAGCTCGGGCACCCAGCGCCGGATGTACTCGCCACCCGGATCGAAGCGCTCCTGCTGGAGCATCGGGTTGAAGATGCGCCGGAAGTAGGGGGCGGGGTCGACCCCGGTCGAGGCGATCCACTGCCAGTTGCCGTTGTTCTGGGCGGGCTCGGCGTCGAGCAGCATCCGCTCGAACCAAAGCTCACCTTCGCGCCAGTCGAGGTGGAGGTCCTTGGTCAGGAATGAGCCGACGACCATCCGGGCACGGTTGTGCATCCAGCCGGTCGCCTTCAGCTGCCTCATTCCGGCGTCTACCAGCGGGAAGCCGGTGTTGCCGCCCTGCCAGGCCTCCAGCAGCTCGGGGTCGGAGTCCCACTCGAGGTCGCGGAACCGGGGCTGGTATTCGAGCTCGATGTTGTCGGGGAACATCAGCAGCACGTGGGCGTAGAAGTCGCGCCAGGCGAGCTGGCGGACGAAGGCGGGCGCCCCCTTCCCTCCCCGGTCCATCGCGCGCTGCTCGACCTCGCGGGGGGAGATGCAGCCCCACCGGATCCAGGCCGAGAGGCCGCTCGTGCCCCCGGTCAGGTCGTCGTGACGGCGCTCGTAGGAGTCGATCGGGCCGTCGATCCACTCGTCGAGGGCGGCGCGCGCCTCGGCCTCCCCCGGGCCGCACCAGGGCTCGGGAAGCTCGTCGGCGAGCGCCGGGCCATCTGGGAGCTCGCCGGGCTCGATTCCCTCCGGCACCTTCACCTGGGCGGGAGCGGGAAGGACGGGGCGCCGCTCGAGGTCGCGCTGGATCTTCCAGAACGGCGTGAAGACCATCACCGGCTTGCCTTTCTTGGTGCGCGGCACCGAGACGTCGGCGCAGTAGTTACCCGGGCACGGAACCGCCTCGACCCCGGCGCCGGCCAGCGCCTCGGTGACGGCGCGGTCCCGGGCGAGGGCGAAGGGCGACACGTCGCTCGTCCAGTGGACGGCCTGCGCCCCAGCCTCTCCGGCCAGCTCGACCAGCACCTCCTCCGGCCGGCCCCGGCGGACGAAGAGGCGGCCGCCAAGCTCGCGCAGGCGCTCGTCGAGGACGCGCAGCGACTCGAGCATGAACGCGGTACGGGGGCCGCTGGCAAAGCGGCCGTCGAGCAGGCGCTCGTCGAGGATGAAGACCGGGACCACGCGGTCGTACCCCTCGCAGGCGGAGTGGAGTGCCGGGTGGTCACAGGTGCGCAGGTCGCGCCGGAACCAGACGATCGCCGTCGAGCCCATCAGGTGACCATACGGGGGGATCCTAGGATGGGTCCAATGGCCGGCGAGCGCGTGACCGACTTCCCCATCTTCCCGCTCGGGATCGTCGCGCTGCCCGAGGAGCTGGTCCCGCTCCACATCTTCGAACCGCGTTACCGGACGATGGTCAACCTCTGCCTCGAGACCGACAGCCAGTTCGGCATCGTCTGGACCGACGACGACGGGGCCCACGCCACCGGCTGCGCCATGGAGGTAAGCGAGGTCGTCGAGAGGATGGACGACGGCCGCCTCAACATCATCACCAGGGGGGTCCGGCCTTTCCGGGTGGTGGAGGAGCGCCACGACCTTCCGTTCCCGGCCGCGACCATCGAGTTCCTCGAGGACGAAGCCGAGCCGACGGACGAGGAGGCCGGGCGCGCCGCACGGGCGGCCTACGCCGAGCTCGTCGAGGAGGCCACCGACCGCGAGCTCGACGACGAGAGCCTCGGCGCGATGGACTCGTGGGCGATGGCGGCGACGGTCGACTTTGGCCTCGAAGCCAAGCAGGGCCTGCTCGACCTCAGGTCCGAGAACGCGCGCCTCTTGCTGGTCGCGAGGCTGATGCGCGCCGCGGTCAAGCGGATCGAGTTCGTTGAGCGCGCCCAGGTGCGGGCGCTCTCCAACGGCCGCGTACGCTTCGGCTAGCAGCGCCGGTCAGCGGGCGAGCCCGCAGGCATCCTTGGCCAGACGGCGGGTGAGGCGGGCGAGGCGGTAGAAGGCCTCGGGCTGGCCCCTGGAGTTGTCGCTGAAGGCGACGACCCCGGCCTCGGACCGGACCCGGTAGCGGAAGATCGACCCGGGCTGGGGCGCGAG
>JAUMBN010000219.1:0-2123 GCA_032119675.1 Solirubrobacteraceae bacterium
TCGGCCGCCGGCTTGACAGCGATGACGTTGCGCGAGGCCGAACCACCCTTCTGGGCCCTGGCCCCCAGTCGGCCCATCGACCAGCGGTAGCTTCGACCGCCGGCCACGACCCCGACGTTCACCCGCTCCCCGGCCGGGGTGGCGACCAGCGGCGGGACGACCCCGACCGGCTGGATGGCGATTCCGGCCTGGCCCTCCAGGCGCTTACCGTAGGGGAGCTTCGGCAGGCCGTCGGCATCGAGCGGCGTCGAGGTGCCGGCCACCCCGGCGCCGTCGCGGCGCTCCACCACCGCCAGGTAGGTGCCGGGCACCGCCGGGCGGCCCGATGAGGTGCGCCCGTCCCAGAGCGCCTTGGTGGCGCGCCCTGAGAGCGGGCGCTCATAGACGAGGCGGACCGGCTCTGGCGAGGTGCGAAAGACCAGCAGGCGCCCCTCGCTCACCCCGGGGCTCCAGCGGATCCGGACCTGCTGGCGGCCGGGCCGGGTGATCAGCTCGGCACCGGGCCCCTTCCGCGGGCCGACCGAGAGGACCTCGACGCGCGGGGGAGTGGTGTCGAGGACGAAGGAGCGCGGGAGCACGATCGAGCGCCCCTCGCGCCGCAGGGTGACCCGGATCCGGTAGCGGCCGTCGGGGGCAACCCTGCCGTCGGCGTCACGGCCGTCCCAGACAAGCTCGGGCGAACGGCTGTAGGCCCGCAGGGAGAGACCGGAGGCCAGCTCGCGCACAGCGTCACCCTGCTCGTCGACGACTGCCACATCGATGGTCTCGCCGCGCTTGAGGCGGAAGCTGACCCGCTCACGGTCGAGGCGGCCGTCACCGTTGGGCGAGAAGACCGGCGAGGAGATTTCGACGCCCTGCACGATGGGCGGGGCGCTCTTCAGCCGCTGGGCGACGAAGAAGGCCCCCACCGCGGCGAGTACGAGGAGGGCGAAGACGATCCGCGAGAGCAGGGTCACAGCTGGACAATGCTTCCGTTCTCGGGCATCTCGTCAGGCTCGCGCCCGCGGGCGCGCAGGGCAAGCCGGATCACGTTGCGGTGGCATACGACGACTATGGGGAAGTCTGACTGGCGCCTTGTCAATTCGCCAAGCGCCTCCTCGATCCTCGCCGCCTGGGTTAAGAAGCTCTCCCCGCCGGGGAACTCCCAGCGCTCGTCGAGCTCGAGGAAGGAACGGAAACCCTCCGGGTCCTCGGCGATCACCTCGTCGAAGCTGCGGTGCGTCCAGTCGCCGGTGTCGGTCTCGGCCAGCCGCGGCTCCACCAGCGGCTCGAGCCCGGCCCCCTCACCCACGATCCGCGCGGTCTGGAGGGCGCGCTCAAGGCTGCTGGAGACCAGGAGCCCTGGCCCGATAGCGGCAACGCGGCCTGCGAGCTGCCCGGCCTGCTCGACGCCCAGCGCGGTGAGGGGAACGTCGGACCAGCCCTGGAACCTTCCCTCCTCGTTGTACGGCGTCTGCCCGTGACGGGCGAGGTAGATCACTGGGCCTGGTCGGCACCGAGAACGACGGCGACCGGGGCGTTCTGCCCCAGTGCGCGGATGTTCGGGTCCATCGCCACGACCGCCGAAGCGTCGACCCCGAGGGCCTTGGCCACGTCGAGCCCCTCGGCCCGGGCCCCGGTGTCGAAGTAGACCTGGGTGGCGGGAACCGCCTGGTCGGGAGCGGTGGTCACCGGGTCGACCTGCTTGTAGCCGGCGGCGCTCAGCTTGTCGGCCGCGGTGCGGGCCAGGCCGCTGGTCGTCGTGCCATTGAAGACGGCGACGCGGGTGGCGGCCCGGTTGACGGCTCCCGACCCGGCATTGCCGCTCGTGGTCTCGGACCCGGCCTGGGTGGTGACGGTGTTGGCCGGCTGCGTCGTGGTACCCGAGTCGCCCCCGCCGCAGCCGAAGACCTGGGTGACGAGCAGGAAGCCGATCACGACGACCGCCACGCCGGCGGCCCCGAAGATGAGCATGCGCCGGCGGCCCTCCGGCGACTGGCCCTGGCCGCCGTCGTCGCGCGGCTGGCGCGGGGGCGGCTCTTGGCGCTGCCGGGGCGGTGGGCCGTCTGAGGCTGCGCGACGGCGCCGGGGCGCAGCTGCGGCCCCTGCCGCAGCTCCCGCAGCGGCGCCGGTGGCGACGCGGG
>JAUMBN010000220.1:0-12904 GCA_032119675.1 Solirubrobacteraceae bacterium
CCCCTCCTCGCCGTGGGAGGACCCCTCCTCGCCGACTGCGTGCGTGACGGGCAGGTCTCTGCCCAGGTCGACCACCTTGCCCTTCGAGCCCGATTCCTCGACCAGCTTCCGGGCCCACTCGTCCAGTCCCAGCCCGCTGGCGAAGACGACCTTCGCGTCGGCCACCTCGGCGACGTCGGCCGGCCGGGGCTCGTAGTCGTGAGCCTCGGAGTTGGGCTTGAGGATCTGGTTTACCGTCACCGAGTCTCCACCTACCTGCCGGACCAGGTCGCCCACCTGGGTCGTCGTGGCGCTGACCATCACCCGGTCATCGCTGGCGCCGTCGCCACCCTGGCCACAACCGGCCAGTGCCAGTACCAGGGCCAGTACGCCCGCAACCCCGAGCGGCGCGCGCGGCCCGACGCGGGTGCCCAGCCAGCGCGCGGCCACCACGAGGGCGAAGACCGCGCCGGCCAGCGCGGCAATCGCAGCGCCCGGCGGAACGTTCAGCTGGTAGGCGAGGGTCATTCCGATCACTCCTTCTGCCGCCGCAAGGGCAGCGGTCGCCAGCTGCCAGGAAGGCAGCCGGTCGGTAAACAGGCGAGCGGTCGCGGCGGGGACGACGAGGATCGCACCGGTCATCAGCGCCCCGACGGCACCGAGCGCGGCGACGACGGCCACGGCAACGAGGACGATCAGCGCTGCGTCATAGCCCCGGCCGGAGGACGCCGGATGGCCGGTGAAGCCGTTGCCCAGCCAGCGGCCGCCCAGCAGCAGGCCGACCACCGCGGCGCCGGCCAGCGCACCGGCCGCCATGGCCAGCTCGGGCGGGCCGATGGCCAGGAGGCTGCCGAAGAGGAGGCGGTCGATGCTGCCCTGGGAGCCGAAGACGTCGCTGGCCAGGATCACTCCCAAGGCCAGCGCCCCGGCGAGCACCAGTGCGGTAGCGCTGTCCGTGCCGACCGATCGCCGCCCGGCCAGCAGCCCGAGGCCGGCGGCGGCCAGCAGCGAGGCACCGAGGGCCCCGAGAAGCGGGGAGAAGGCCAGGCCGTCGGCCAGGACCAGGCCCGGCACGGTGGCGGTGCCGGCGGCGTGGGCGAAGAAGGAGAGCCCGCGGAGCACTATCCAGGTGCCCAGGAGGCCCGAGAGGCCGGCCAGCAGCAGCACCTCGACGATTCCCCTCTGGAAAAAGGGCAGGGTCCACGCTTCGAGCACGGGCCGAGATTAGCAGTAATGGGACCTATTCTTATTACTGTGCCGGCCGCTTCCTTCCCTCCACCCCGGCGCCGGCACGCAGCTCGGCAGGAACCCCCGGACGGCAGGGCCGCGAACGGTCGCGGCGAAAGGGACCTTGATGGAAGCCTTCACCGCAGACGCGCAGCCGGAGCGCCGCTTCGCCAGCCTGCGCGCGCTCATGGGCGCCCCGGCCGGACGGCTGCTCGCCGCGATCACCGCGCTCCTGCTGGTCGGGACCGTCGTGGCAACCATTGCCCTCTGGCCGGAGAGTGACAAGGCCGAGGCGACCGAAGCCTTCGGCGGGCGTACGGTTGCCGCCGAGGTAGTACGGACGACCACCGTCCCCTGCGGGCCGACCGACCAGCTCTGCCGCCGGGTCGTGGCCACCGTCAACGAGGGCCCCGAGCGCGGGCGCCAGGTTACGCTGGACCTCGGCCCCGTGGAGGCCACCCAGGACCCCGGACCCGGGTCGGGCATCCGGGTCATCCGCAACCCCGACGCCACCGGCGCAGGCGGGCCGGCCACCTACGGATTCGTCGACTCGGACCGCCGGGTGCCCCTGGCGATCCTCGTAGTGGCCTTCGCCGCCCTCGGGATACTCGTCGCCCGGCGCCAGGGCTTCCTCGCGGTGATCGGCCTCCTGGTGAGCGTGGTGATTATCACCACCTTCCTCGTGCCGGCGATGCTCGCCGGCGAACCGCCCGTCCTGGTCTCCGTGGTCGCCTCGATGCTGGTCATGTTCGTGACCCTCGGGCTGACCTACGGGATCAGCGCCCAGAGCCTGTCGGCGGCCACGGCGATTGCCGCCTGCCTGCTGCTGGCGACCCTCCTCGGGACACTGGCCCTCACCTGGACCGGCCTCGACGGCGCCGGCGGTGAGTACTTCCAGCTCCTGAGCCAGGCCAACGTCGAGGGCGTATCGCTGCGGGGGATCATCCTCGCGGGGATGGTGATCGGCGCGCTCGGCGTGCTGACGGACACCGCGGTCACGCAGGCCTCGGCCGTCATGGCCCTGCGACGGGCCAACCCGTCACTCGGGGTCCGCGGCCTCTTCCGCGAGGGATTCACCGTCGGTCGCGACCACCTGGCGGCGACGATTCACACGCTCGTCATGGCTTACGTGGGAACCCTGCTCCCGCTTCTGCTGGTCCTCGAGGCGGCCGACGTGGGCGCGACCGACGCCCTTAACGGCCAGCTGCTGGCCGAGCCGCTGGTGGCCACGATCATCGGCTCGATGGCCCTGATGGCCAGCGTCCCCCTCACCACCTTCCTCACCGCCGTGCTCGCCGTCCGCGTACCGCCGGCGGCGATCCCCGAAGCCCACGCGCACGCGCACTGAGACGCAGCCGCCACGGGGCTGCCACAATCGTGCGATGTGCGTTCAGTGCATGGCGGGGGCGATGGCCGCGGGTGCGGCCGTCACCGGCAGCCGGGTGATGATCGTCACCCGCTTCCGGCAGGCAATGACACCGTCCCGCAAGCGCGCCCTGGACATCTCGGTCGCAGCGGTTGGGGTGTTCGCCGCAGCGGTCCTCCTCGGCGGCGCCTGAGGTCAGGCCGGGGGCGCTGCCGGCGACGGCGCCGGCATCGCCTGAACGGCGATCGGCTTGAGCGAAGTCGTCCTGGAGCCGCGGGTGGCCCTGACCGTGATGCGGTGGCTCCCGGACCGGGCCAGCTTCACCGGGACTGAGTAGCGCGGCCGCGCCTGCGCGGTGCGCAGCGCCACGCGCACCCAGCGGGTGGCAGCGCGCCGCTCGACCAGCACTTCGACCGGCCCGTTGGGCCTGGCTTCGCCGGAGACCAGGACGGTTCCGCCCGCCATTACCTGGCTCGAGGCGGCCGAGGCCGAGAGCTTCGGCTTGACCTCGATGGCGATCGGGGACGACTCGACGCCTGCGGCCCTCGCCCTGAGCACGACGCTGGAGCGAACGATCACGCGGTGGCTCCAGCTGCCGTCGGAGTCGGCGGTCACCCTGGCCACGCCCTTCCAGCGGCCGCTGGCCAGCTGCACTTCGAGCGTGACCTTCTCGCCGGAACGCGCCGTCTTGTCCCCGTTGGTGACCGCGCCGCGAAGCCGGCCGGCCTTGCCCCACTCGACGGCACCTGGCCCGACCAGGGTCACGTAGGCCTCCGGGGGTGTCAGCTCGCCCTGCTGGGCCGCGAGCCTGCGGATGGCCGGCAGCTGCGCGTAGAGGAGGTTCCCCGGGCAGTCGGTGCTGCAGCCGTCGCGGTGGCCGCTGATCCTCTGGAAGTTGACGCTCCGGCCCTTCGGCCAGCGGTTTTGCGAGCCGCCCGCGGAGACGATCTCGACCGTGCCGGAAGCCGGCACCCCGTGCAGGGCGAGCTTCCACCCGAGCAGGGCGCCCACCGCCTCGACGGCAGCCCTGGGGGCCGAGCTGCCGGTGAACGAACCGAGGATCGCCACGCCGGTCGAGACGCTGTTCCATCCCCCGGCCTGCGCGCCGATCACCGGCATCGTTATCCCGCCGGCCCGCCCTTCGAAGATCCGACCGAAGCGGTCGACGAGGAAGTTGTAGCCGACGTCGTTCCAGCCGCGGCCGTCGCGGTGGTACCGGGCGATGCCCAGGACGATCGACGCCGACTGGGAGGCCGAGTAGTTGTTGACGCCTTCGGTGTGATGGACAAAGGCCATCACCACGCGGCCGAAGGAGGGCCTGGTCCGCGGCGGGACGCTCCCCCCGCCCCACGCCGAGCGCATCACGATCTCGGGCTGGGACTGCGAGACCTTCACCGGGCGTGCGGCTGCCGCCCTGGCTCCCGCGGCGCGGGGGACCTCGACGAACTGGAGGCGCAGGTTGCCACCAACCGGCCCGCCGGCCCGGAGCTGAACCTCGTCGCAGCGACCCGTCCAGACCGGCTCGGAGGCCAGCGGGCGCCCGCCGCCGTCGGGGCCGTGGTCGACGCTCTCGCGCATCGGGGCCCAAGGGGTCCAGGTCCCGCCCTCGCGGCGGGCCCGGACCTCGACCGCCGGATGGCGGCCCGGGTCGAGCAGGCCGACGAGCGAGAACGACCGCCCGGGAGAGATAGGACGGCTCGTGCCGGCAGGGCCGAATGCGCCACCGGGAACCCGGAGGGTGAATGCCTCGGTCCCGTCGGCAGCCAGCGCGTCGCCAGGCGAGGCCAGGGGCCGCAGCATGAGGGTCGCGGCGGAGGCGGCGCCCAGCGCAATGGCTCCCCGGCGGGTGAGGGGGCGGGCCTCCGGAAGGCTCTCTTCGCTCATCTCGTTCATCGCAACAGTGGGAATGCTGCCAGCAACCTTCGCCCCGGGGCGCAGGTTTGCCTTCCCCGCACTACGCGGCGCGAGGCGTCAGGCCGGTACTGCGGCCGGAGCGCCGTCGGCCAGCCAGCGCTCGCCGAAGCAACGCATCTCCTCGACCAGCGGGAGCAGGTCGCGGCCCTTGTCGGTCAGCGCGTACTCGACCCGCGGCGGCAGTTCGGGGTACTGGCGCCGCTCGACGATCCCTTCCTTCTCGAGGTCGCGAAGGCGCAGCGAGAGCGTCCTCGGGCTGATCCCCTCCAGCGAGCGCTCCAGCTCGCAGAAGCGGGCGCAGCCGCCCTCGAGGTCGCGGATGATCAGCACTGTCCACTTGGTGCAGACGATGTTCGCGGTGCGGCAGACGGGGCAGTCGTCGTTGGCTGACACCCCTTCACTTTACCAAGTGAAGTGAAGGCCCCTGCAAGGCCTGGTCAGGCCGGCATCACCGGCCTGCCCTCCGAGGGCTGCACCAGCAGCCATCCCTCCCCGCTGAAGGCCATCTGGATCGACTCGCCTGAGGAGCGGCCGATCAGGGCCTTGGCGCTCATCTCGGTCTTCAGCGACGCGGTCACCCCGGCCGACCAGGTGATCGCCGCCTGCGCGTCGGCGAAGGTCGGCGCCGAGCCGACGTCCAGCATCACCGGGGGCCCATCGGAGAGCACGGCCACGTAGCCGGTGCCGGTCAGGGAGGTGTTGAACAGCCCGCCGGCCATCATCCCGGCGGCGCCGCCGGCCATCATCGTTATGTCCCAGTCGATGTCGGAGTCGAAGGCCAGGAGGCTGGGGCCGTTGACGGTGATCGTCTCCCCCTCGAGATAGAGCAGGTGGATCTCCTGGGCGGTGTCGGCCAGGAAGACCTCGCCGGTGCCGGACATCTTCATCAGCGTCGTGCCCTCGCCGGTCGCGGCCTTCTTGATCATCCGGCCCAGGCCGCCGGACCCGGCGTGCTCGAAGCTGACCTCGCCCTGATAGGCGACCATCGAGCCGCGCTTGGCCTGGATCTCACCCTCGGAGAGCCTCACCTTGAGGAGCTTGGAGTTCTGGAGGACGAAGTCGTCGGTCGACGTCGTCTCGGTGTATTGCTGGAGGTTGGTGCGCATCGGGGCTCCCCTGATCGGTTGCGAAGGGCGATCATCGACGACCGTGCCCGCCGCGGTCAAGGGGCCGGCTACTCGTCGTTAACCGGGAAACTGCGGCTCAGGCTACGTCGCGGAGCTTCTGCGCCTCGGCGAGCGACTGGAGCTTCTTGAGCGACTGGTTCTCGATCTGGCGGATCCGCTCGCGGGTGACGTTGAAGGTGCGGCCGACCTCGTCGAGCGTGCGCGGATGCTCACCGCCGAGCCCGTAGCGAAGCTCGAGTACCCGGCGCTCGCGGTAGGAGAGGTTCTCGAGGGCCTCCCGCAGGGCCTCCTTGGTGAGGACCTCGGCGGCACGCTCGTAGGGAGACTCGGCGCGCTCGTCGGCGATGAACTGGCCGAACTCGGACTCCTCCTCGTCACCGACAGGCTTCTCGAGGGAGACCGGGGACTGGGCCGAGCGCTTGATCGAGTCGACCTCCTCCGGGTCGATGCCGGTCACCTCGGCGATCTCGTCCGGGGTGGGCTCGCGGCCCAGCTCGGTGACCAGTTTGCGCTCGGCGCGGCCGATCTTGTTGAGCTTCTCGACCACGTGGACGGGGATGCGGATCGTCCGGGCCTTGTCGGCCAGGGCGCGGGCGATCGCCTGGCGGATCCACCAGGTCGCGTAGGTGGAGAACTTGAAGCCCTTGCGGTAGTCGAACTTCTCGGCGGCGCGCACGAGGCCGAGGGTGCCCTCCTGGATCAGGTCGAGGAAGGGGAGCCCCTGGTTTCGGTAGTTCTTGGCGATCGAGACCACGAGGCGCAGGTTCGACTCGACCATCTTCTGCTTGGCATCCAGGTCACCGCGCTCGATCCGCTTGGCCAGGTCGACCTCCTCCTGGGCGGTGAGCAGCCTGACCTTCCCGATGTCCTTGAGAAAGAGCTGCAGGGAGTCGGTGGTCATGTCCGGCCGCAGGTCGATCGAAGCCTTCTTGCGACGGGTGCGCTTGTCGGGAGCGCGCTCGGCGGCGGCCGGGGGTGCGGCCGGGTCCTCCTCGATCAGCTCGATCTCCTGGCCCTCGATCCACTTGGCCAGCTCTTCGCGATCGGAGTCGTCGATGTCGAGCTCCGCGGTGGCGCTGGCCAGGTCGGCCTGGGAGAGGACGCCGGTCTGGGTCCCCCGGGCCACCAGCGTCTTGATCTCTTCAAGTTCCTGAAGCTCGCTGACTGACATTGGTCCGGTTTGTAGCTCCCTCGCCAGGACCGCCATCGGGCCCGGGCAGATCGTCTTGACATCGATCCCGGGGAGTGCGGCGCCGACGTTCGGGCAGCTCCTCCTCGAGCAGCGCCTCCAGAGTACCGCCGCCGGCACGAGATCGCTCCAACTTTTTCGGAACCGGGGCTGGGCCGGGTCGGCGCCGCATCACGGCTGCGCCGGCAGGACACTGTTCGGCCCCGGACGACGGTGACCGCCCCGGGAAGGAAAATCCCCGGCACTCGCGCCGGTGGTGGCAGAATGGTCCCATGGCTCCGCCGGAACAGCCCAGCGAGGGGGACGAGAACGACGTCCTATCCAACCTTCCGCGCAGCCGGCGCCAGCGCCCCTCGGCGCGCCGCGAGCAGGCCCGGGCAGCCCGGGAGGCGAATGGTGCCACGCCGGATGGCGAAGGCTCATCGAGCGGCAAGTCCGGCACATCCTCCGGAGCTTCCGCGAAGAAGGCCGCCGCGACCAGGAAGCCTGCCGCCCCCGCGCCCGCGCCGGGCGGCCATGGCGAGCGCGAGCGCCCTCGCAAGCGTGTTCCGGCCGCTGGATACGCGACCGTCCGCGAGCCGGGCTCCTACGGCAACGCCGACCCTGACGAACTGCTGAAGAGCTTCGTCCGCGGCATCCTGCGCCGGCTTCCGGGCTGATCGGCAATCATTAGTCCCGAGGGACCACCATTCGACTCCGCACGCCCCTGGCGCTGACAGCCATCCTCCTTGCCGTTCCACCCGCATCGCTCGCGGCCGGCGGCACCATGGCCGAGGACTCCCTGCTCGTGGCCAAGCCCGGGCTGGTGCGCGAGAAGCTGGCCCTGGCCGGGATCGCCGGCGGCGAGAGTCCCCGGCCGAGGGTGGAGATCCAGATCGCCCAGTCAGACGGCTCGTGGGCGACGGTCGCCCGGGCCCGGGCGAGCCGCAGCGGCTCGTTTCGCGCCACCTGGCGGCCCGCCTCCTCCGGCCGCTTCACCCTCCGCGCGGTAACCGAGGGCGCCCCCGCCTCGTCGACGGCCACCACCACGGTGAGCGTCATGCGGCGCACGGTGGCCACCTGGTACGACCAGGCCGGGTCAACCACGGCCTGCGGTGTGGACCTCAAGAAGGACACCCTCGGCGTAGCGCACAAGAGCCTGCCCTGCGGCACCGTGCTCGAGTTCTCCTTCCGCGGCCGGTCGGTCACCGCGCCGGTGATCGACCGCGGCCCGTTCGTAAAGGGGGTCAGCTACGACCTCACGATCGCAGCGGCCCGGAAGATCGGCTTCGTATCGACCGGCCGCGGAACGGTCGGCGTACTGCCGGCGGGCACCCCGCTGTCGGCGCCGGCGCCCTCCCCGGGCGTGGCCGCCGGCCACCGGCGCTGAGGCAGCCGTGGGCGGGGAGCCGATCGACGTCGCCCAGGCCCGCCGTCTCGTCCTCGAGGCCTGCCGGCCCCTGCCCGGCGAAGAGGTGCCGGTCGACCAGGCGCTGGGACGAACCCTCGCCGCCGACCTCGTGGCGGCCGCCGACGTGCCGGGCACCGACACCAGCGCGATGGACGGGATCGCCGCGCTCCCCTCTCCCGCCGGGTCCGAACTGCAAATCGTCGGCGAGGCCCGGGCCGGCCACCCGGCCGGCCGCCTGCCCGCCGAGGGAGAGGCGATCCGGATCTCCACCGGGGCGGTCGTGCCCGACGGGCCGTTCGGGGTGCTGCAGCTCGAGCTGCTGGAGGACCGTGGCGAGACGGTCGTGACCGCCGACAGGCTCGGCGAGGGCCGCAACGTCCGGCGCGCCGGCGAAGACCTGAAGGCTGGGCAGACGGTGCTGGAAGCGGGACGGGTGCTGGACCCCGCGGCGCTCGGGGTCGCGGTCGCCGCCGGGAAGGCAGGGCTCGAATGCGCTCGCCGGCCCGCCGTGGCCGTCGTAGCCACCGGGGACGAGCTCCGGCCCCCCGGCGAGCCGCTCGAGCCCGGCCAGCTGCACGACTCAAACCTCGCGACGCTTTCCGCCCTGGCGGTTAGCGACGGGGCACGACTGGCGGGCGCCGGCAAGGCCGGCGACACGCTCCAGGCCACCGAGGCGGCCCTCGGCGACGCACTCGAGGGCGCCGACCTGCTGGTCTGCTCGGGAGGGGTATCGGTTGGCCCGCACGATCACGTCAAGGAGGCCCTGGCCCGGCTCGGCGCGAAGGAGATCTTCTGGCGGGTGGCCCTGAAGCCGGGGAAGCCGACCTGGTTCGGAATCCGCGACGGGACGCTGGTCTTCGGGCTACCCGGCAACCCGGTCTCAGCGATGGTCACCTGGATCCTCTTTGTCCGGCCGGCGATCGACGCGATGCTCGGGCGCACCGGGAGAGAGCCGGTCCGGGCCCGGCTCGGGGAGGCACTCGCGCGCAACCCGGCCCGGGACGAATGCGTGCGAATCCGCCTGCGGGACGGCCTGGCCTACGCCACCGGGCCCCAGGGATCGCACGTCCTCAGCTCGATGGCACTGGCCGACGGCCTGGCCGTGGTTCCCCGCGGGGAGGGTGAGCTGGAGCCCGGCGCCGAGGTAGAGGTGGTGCCGGTTGCGGCTCAGGCCGCTTCCATGTAGGCGACGAGCCGGTTGGTCAACGCCGTCAGCGACGGCGCTGGCTCCTCTATCGCCAGCGGGCGGCCGGCCAGCACGGCGTCGAGCTCTGCGCCGAGCTCGGGGTCCGACCGGCCGGCCAGGGCGGCTCCCGCCTCGGCGGCCCGCCGGGTGGCTACCGGGTCGACCGTCCAAATGGCCTCAAATCGGCGATCGAGGTCGGGGTCCTCGTCAGGTTCCGTCACGCCGGGCTGCTCCCAGGCCAGCAGGCAGGCCGCGTAGCCGGGCGCGTCGACGACCACTGCCCATTCGTTGCCCAGGGCATCCTCCGGGGCGACAGGGATCTCAACGGGGCCACCCTCGGGCCGGCGCTCGGCGGGAAAGTCGGCGAACACCACCGCGGCGTCCGAGCGGGCCGCCAGCTCCCGGTAGCGCGGCTCGACCGCGCGGTAGAAGCCCTCATGCTGGAATGCGCCCACCAGCACCGGAGCGGCGGCCTGCGCGAGGGCCTCGTGCTCGATGGCCCGGCTGATGGCCATCAGCGTCGACTTGCGCAGTACCTGGGGCTTGACGTCCGGAAGCGACGAGACCGCGGCGTAGATCGACGGGCGGTCGGTGCCGTTGCCGCGCATCACCGCCCGCTCGATGGCGACCGGTACCGAGAGGCCGCGGTGGCGGTAGGCCTGGACACGGCGCAGCGCCTCTACGTCCTCGCTGCTGTAGAGCCGGTAGCCGGACGGTGTTCTCTCCGGCTGCGGGAAGCCGTGGCGCTGCTCCCACATCCGGATCGTGCCGGCCGCAATGCCGGTCTGCTCGGCGACGTCCTTGATCTTGAGGGTGTTCGAAGTCATTCCTGGCATGGGAAGGGGAGATGTCGTCCTCCCCGACGTGATTGTTACGGTCGAGTGGCGGTCCCGGCTCACCAAGTGGGCGCCTGGCCCGTACTCCCTTCTAATGAACGATTCGACGCTCCCACC
Source organism: Solirubrobacteraceae bacterium (assembly GCA_032119675.1). Classification (GTDB taxonomy): domain Bacteria; phylum Actinomycetota; class Thermoleophilia; order Solirubrobacterales; family Solirubrobacteraceae; genus F1-60-MAGs163. The sequence goes on from JAUMBN010000220.1 coordinate 10,332, forward strand.
GATCCTCCTCACCGGCGCGACCGGGGCCATCGGCGGCCTCCTGCTCGACAGGCTGCTCGAAGAGGGCTTTCCCGTCCGGTCGATGGTCCGTTCCCCCCAGGCGGCCGACCTCCCCGAAGGCACCGAGGTCGTCCAGGGCGACGTGCTCAGCGGCGACGGCCTCAAGGAGGCCACCGCGGGTACGGAGGTCGCCTACTACCTGATCCACTCGATGGGCAGGTCGCCCGGCGACTTCGAGGCCAACGACCGCCTCGGCGCCGCCAACTTCGCCAACGCGGCCCGCGATGCCGGGATCAGGCGGATCATCTATCTCGGCGGCCTGAAGGCCGAGGGAAAGGGCTCGGCCCACCTGCGCAGCCGCGAGGAGGTAGCCGAGATCCTCAGCACGGGCGCCCCCGAGTTCGTGCACGCCCGGGCCGCCATGGTGGTGGGAGCCGACAGCGCCTCCTTCACGATGCTCAGGCAGCTGGTTCACCGCCTGCCGGTGATGATCGGGCCGAAGTGGATCGACACCCGTTCCCAGCCGGTGGCCGTTACCGACGTGGTCGACGCGCTCGCCACGCTGGCCACCTACCCGGACCCGCCGGAGGACGTCGAGCTCGGCGGGGCCGACATCCTGAGCTACCGGGACATGATGAACCTCTTCGCCGACGTGGACGAGCGGCGACGGCCCCTGATCATTCCCGTCCCCGTCATCTCCCCCCGCCTCTCCTCGTACTGGGTCCGGTTCGTTACCTCGGTCGACCCGGCACTGGCGCGCCCACTGATTGACGGCCTGAAGGAGGAGCTCGTCGTCCGCACGCCGCCCCCGGCCGGCATCAACGACGACCCCGAGAGCTTCGGGGAGGCGGTGGCCGACGCGCTCGCCGGGACGCGCGCCCGGGAGGCGGCGTGAACGTAATCGTCAGGGACCTGCTGGTAGTAGCGGGCCTGCTCGCCGCGCTCTGGCTGGCGATGGTCGTGGCCACCCGGATCCTGCGCCGCCCGCGCAGGATCGGCAACTCCTACGTCGGGGAGCTGCACGACGACACCGGGATTTCCGGCGATGGTTCGGTTCTCTCGGTCCAGTCGGCCGAAATTGACATGGACGCCACCGAGCTCGACGCGATCTGGAGCCCCGAACACCTCGAGCGGCTCGCCCGCACCTACTGGCGATTTCTCAGCCGATGCACGCTCGGGCTGATCCGCGTCGTCTACGACGAGGATCACCGCTTCGTGGTCTTCATCGCCAAGCCGCTCACCCTCCTCACCTTCCACCAGCCCGAGTATCTGATGGATGCTGAGCGCGGAGTCGTGCGCTGGCGCATCGAGCGGGGGCTTCTCGTGGCCAGCCGGGGCACCGACGCCGACAGCTACCTCGAGATCGACGTCGAGCGGTCCGGTTCGCCAAGGCCCGGTCGCGCCGACCTGAGCGTCGAGGTAACCGTCGCCAACTACTACCCGCGAATCGCCGCCGCTTTCACCCGCTGGGCCTACGCAGCGACCCAGTCGCGGATCCACGTCCTGGTGACCTACGGCTTCCTCAAGTCCCTGGCCCGGCTGGACCTCGCTCCGTCCCGCGTGGGACGCTTCGCCAGCATCGGGGAGCTCCCCGACCCCGAAGGACCTGGCCCGGGAGAGCGCCGGCAGGGCCGCGCCCCGGCCACCCCTCAGCCGTAACGGGCGCCGGCGATGCCGCGCAGCTTGGCGCGGTTGTGGCGCGCGCCGACGCGGCGGACCGTCCCGGAGCGGGAGCGCATCACGATCGACTCGGTCGAGGCGACGCCGGCCCCCTCGTAGCGGACGCCCTGAAGCACGTCGCCGTCGGTAACCCCGGTAGCCGAGAAGAAGCAGTCCTCACCGGTAACCAGGTCGTCCTGGGTGAGCTGGCGCTCAAGGTCGTAGCCGGCGTCGATCGCGGCCTTGCGCTCCTCTTCGTCGCGGGGCCACATCCGGCCGACCAGCCCCCCGCCGATCGCCTTGATCGCCGCGGCCGAGATCACGCCCTCCGGCGTGCCGCCCACGCCCCAGAGCAGGTCGACCGGCGAGCGCTCGCTCACGGCCAGCAGCGCAGCGCTCACGTCGCCGTCGCTGATCAGGCGGACACGGGCGCCGGCGTCGCGGATCGCCTCGATCCCCTCCTCGTGGCGGTCGCGGTCGAGGACGACGACGGTGACGTCGCCGATCTCGGTTCCCTTGCGCTCGGCCACCTTTGCGCAGAGCTCGCCGATGGGCGTGTCGAGGTCGAGCAGGTCGGCGATCCCCTCGTCGCCGGCCAGCTTCTCCATGTAGACGCAGGGCCCGGGGTCGAACATCGTGCCGCGCGGCGAGACGGCGATCACCGCCAGAGCGCTGGGCATGCCGCGCGCGGTCAGGGTGGTGCCCTCGAGCGGGTCGACCGCGATGTCAACCTTCGGCTCGGAGCCGTCGCCGACCTCTTCGCCGTTGAAGAGCATCGGGGCCTCGTCCTTCTCGCCTTCGCCGATCACCACGACGCCGTCCATCGGGACGGTCTCGAGCACTCCCCTCATCGCGTCAACCGCGGCCTGGTCGGCCGCCTCCTTGTCACCGCGGCCCACCAGCCGGGCGGCGGC
>JAUMBN010000221.1:0-1743 GCA_032119675.1 Solirubrobacteraceae bacterium
AGCTCCGGGTTCCTCGTCGGCGACCGCTTCTCGGTTGCCGACCTGACCGCCGCCTCCCTGCTTGCTCCCGTGGTCTGCGCCGAAGCGATGCCCGCCGGACTGCCGCCCTTCCCGCAGCAGCTGCAGGAGCTCTCCGCCCGGCTCCGGGATACGGCAGGTGGGTCCTGGGCCCGGAGCATCTACCTCGAGTACCGCTGAGCCATTCCTTTTCCCGGTGTTTCCGGGGTCGTTGCCGTTGGGGGTATTGACGGCCCGTGGGGTGGTGCGTAGGTTGGGATTTAGACGCAGCATCCGAGCTGCAAAGAGCGACGGCCAGGGTTGCAAGGCCGCGCCTCCCCAACCGGAACAGAACCTGGCGACAGGGAAAGTGAAGGAGCTGGGGGACCCGCAGCGGCTCGGGGGCTGCGTCGACTTATGTCCGGGATCACTTCCGATGGTGCCGGGCGAGCGCCTAGCCCGCGGCGGCGATAGTCGCAAAGGCCCCGCCAGCCGCCACGAGCTCCTCCCAGCGCCCGCGCTCGACGATCCGGCCGGCGTCCATGACGAGGATCTCGTCGAATCCCTCCAGGCCCTCGATGGTGTGGGTGATGACCAGCATCCCGCGGCCATCTGAGCGCTCTGCCGCCAGCCCGGCAAGCAGCCCGCGGGCGCCGGCCGGATCGAGCTGGGCGGTGGGCTCGTCGAGGACCAGGTGTTCGCTGTCGCTGATGAACCCGCGCGCCAGGGCGATCCGGCTCCGCTGGCCTCCCGAGACGGCGGCTCCCTCCTCGCCCACCTGCGTCTCGATCCCATCCGGCAGGCTTGCCAGCCACGGCCCGAGGCCGGCGCGCGTGAGCGCCTCGACGATCTCGGCGTCGCTGCAGGCCGGCCGCGCGAGGCGGACGTTGGCGGCGATCGTGGCCGTGAACAGGTAGGCGTCCTGGCCGACGAGCCGCACGCGGTGGCGGACGTCGTCCTGGGCCGCCTCGCGCAGCTCTGTCGCGCCGAGGCTGATCGTGCCGAAATCCGGGTCGGCAAAGCGGACCAGGAGCCGGGCGAGGGTGGTCTTGCCCGAGCCGCTGGCGCCGACCAGGGCCACCCGGCCTCCCGGTCTCAGCTCGAGGCTTACGTCCTGCAGGGCGACCCCCTCCGACCCCGGGTAGCGGAACCCGACCCGTTCGGCCACGAGAGGCCCGCCACCGGCCAGGCTCCGAGGGTCGGCGGGCCCCGTCACCGGGGCAGGCTCGTCGGTGACCTCCTCCAGGCGCGAGGCGGCGGTGGCGCAGGCGGCGATCTTCTGGGCTGCGTCGGGGAGGCCGCCCACCGCCTCGAACGCGCCCATGGTCAGGAAAACGGCAGCGGCGAGCAGGATCCCGTCCAGTCGCCCGCTCGCCACCGCATCCACGCCCACGGCGGTGACCCCCACGAGCGCCGCGCCCGAGACGAGCACCGAGAGCACGGCGCTCACGGCCGAGGCGAGAGCGTCTCGGCGCTGGGTGGCCATCAGGCGGCTGTCGGCGGCCTGGACACGCTCCAGCCACTGCGCCTGGCGGCCGTAGACGGCGAGCTCCGGCGCCCCCTGGATCACCTCGACCAACTCGGAGGTCAGGGCAGCGCGCGCCGGCGCCTGGCGGCGCCCCGACCGTCGTGTCAGGGCAAGTGCCAGTGCCGGGATCGCCGTCCCGGCCACCACCAGCGCCACGACCAGTACCAGGGCGCCGGCCGGCAGGACGATGGCCACCGCCACGCCGATCACCGCCACCA
>JAUMBN010000222.1:0-3490 GCA_032119675.1 Solirubrobacteraceae bacterium
GAGCCGCTCTTCGAGGACGTTCGCGCTGCCAGCGTGATCAACCTCGCCTCCCAGTACGACCCGAACGCCCGCCACACGCGCCACGTGGCAGGCCTGGCGCTCGGGCTCTTCGACGAGCTGGGCGCCGCCGGCCTGCACCGGGCCGACCCGGCCGAGCGCGAGCTGCTCTGGGCGGCCTGCCTCCTCCACGACATAGGCGTGGCGATCAACTACGACGACCATCACAAGCACTCGCGCTACCTGATCCTCAACGCCGGGCTGCCCGGCTTCTCGCCGCGCGAGATGGCGCTGATCGGACAGATCGTCCGCTACCACCGCAAGGGCCAGCCGACGCTCGGGCCCTTCGAGCCGCTGATGAAGCCGGGCGACCAGGAGCTGCTCGACCGCTGCTCCGTGCTCCTTCGCCTGGCCGAGGACCTCGAACGCAGCCGCAACCAGGCCGTCGCCGAGGCCCACGTGATCGCCAACGGCAACGGCGTGGAGCTGGCGCTGGTGAGCGAGCAGCCGGTCCCCGTCGCACGCTGGGCCGCGGCCCGCGAGAGCGATCTCTTCGAGCAGGCCTTCGGCCAGCCGCTGCGCTTCGTGGGATAGTCGGCTCCCTCTTCCCCGGCACCCGCTTCGTAACCAAAGGAGAAGACCATGTGCACCAACTTCAAAAACAAGAAGGCCAAGGACGGCTCGGTCGTGGTAGGCCGGACGATGGAGTTCCCCCCGATGCTCCCCTGGTGCCTGGCCGCGCTCCCGGCCGACTACGAGGGCACCGGAAGCGTGCCGCAGGGTAGGAAGGACCCGTCGAAGAGCTGGGCTGCCAGTTACGGGGTGGTCGGCATTGCCGCCTTCGGAAACCCCGCCTGGCTGGTTGACGGTATGAACGACGCCGGCCTCTCAGCCCACATGCTTTACATGCCCGGCTGGGCCACCTACCAGGAGTTCAAGGGCGACGGCAGCGACCTGGCGCAGATCGAGCTCGTCTCCTTCCTGCTCGGAACCTGCGCCTCGCTGGGCGACGTGCGCGAGGCGCTGGTGAGCGTGAACGTCTGGGGCATGGACCCGGGTATGGGCTTCGTTCCGGGCATCCACGTCCTGGTGCACGACGAGAAGGACTCGCTGGCCATCGAGTTTCACCCTGAAGGGATCCGGGTCGTCAACAACCCGCTCGGCGTGGGCACCAACGCTCCCTACATGGAGTGGCACCACACCAACCTCTCCAACTACGTCGGCCTCGCGTCGGTCGATCCGAAGGCCGTGAAGATCGATGACGTGGAGATCGCCCCGCTCGGACAGGGCCAGGGGATCATGGGCCTGCCCGGCGACTCGTCGCCACCGTCCCGGTACGTACGCGCACTCACCCAGGTGAGCCTCTCCGACCAGCCCGCCGACGGCCACGCCTCCGAGCAGCTGGCGCTCCACATCCTCAACAACTTCGACATCACGCCGGGGCTGATCAAGGAGCCGGGACCGGGCGGGGGATTGACCGACGAGGTGACGAGCTGGTCGACGATCAGCAACATCACCGGCAAGCGGTACTCGTACCGGACCATCGACGACCCGACTACTTACGTGATCGACCTGGCGAAGACCGACTTCAAGAAGGCGCCCCGGACGACCGCCCTCCCGGAGTCGGGCGACTTCACCGCCGCAACGATCTAGCCGCTACTCGCGCTCCGAGGGAAGCTCAGAGGGGTCGCCCGGGAACTCCGGCATGTCCTCCTCCCCGGGGCCGACCGGCACGACAACCGGAACCTCCACCGGCGCCTCGCGGGAGACCGCCTCGGCGACCTCCTCCTCGATTCCGAAGGCCGAACCGTCGCACTGGATCCGCACCCGCTTGGTCGGAACCCGGTCGTCGGGGATAACCGGCAGCCCCCAGAGCTCGTCCCAGCCCATCAGCCCGTGATCGACGGGGTTGAGCAGTATCGCGTTGGCCGGCACCGGGCAGCTCTCGTTGTGCTGGTCGAGGGCGGCGCGAATCGCTGCGAGGTTTCGGGACTCGAAGTCGCTCACGCCGCCGAGGTTACCGGCGACGTCTCTTCGCTCGCGCCGCTCCGCGCCTCATTTTCGGCTCCCTGCCCCGGTGATGTGTGGCGTGGAATGAACAGCGCGACGATCGCCCCAACCGCCAGCACCGCGGCGCCAACGGGAAGCGCCGCGGTGAGTCCGTCGACGTAATCCTGCGGAGAGGCGTAGCCGCCGGCGCCGGCGAAGACCGTGGCCAGCACCGACACGCCGAACACCCCGCCGAGCTCGCGGATCGTGTTGGTCGCGCCCGAGGCCTTTCCGGCCTCCTTCGGCTTCACCGAGGAGAGCACGGCATTGGCCGACGGGGCGAAGACGAGCGACATCCCAACGCCGGCGGCTACGAAGGCGGGAAGGAAGTCCGTGTAGGCGGCGTCGACCGCAGCGACCCTCGTGACCCAGAACATCGCGAAGGCCTGGAGCGCGAGGCCGAGGGCCATCAGCGGGCGGGCGCCGACGCGGTCGGAGAGGATCCCGGCCACCGGCGCGACGAAGATCGGCATCGCCGTCCAGGGAAGGATCCTCACCCCCGCCTGGAGCGGGTTCAGGCCCTGGACGGTCACGAAGAACTGCGAGAGGAAGAAGATCGAGCCGAATATCCCGAAGAACATCGCGAACGAGGCCGCGTTGGTCGCCGAGAAGGCACGGCTCCTGAAGAACCGCACGGGAAGCATCGGCTCCCGCGTCCTCGACTCGACCAGGAGGAAGGCGACGAGGAGCAGGACCCCGGCCGCGAGCGAGATGAGGACGGTCGCGCTCGTCCACCCGAGCTCGCTGGCCCGAATCACCCCGAAGGTGAGCGGCAGCAGGGCGGCGATGGCCAGTGCCAGTCCCCGGGGGTCGAGGCCCCTGTCCGGCCCGTAGCTTTCGGTCAGGAGACGGGCGGCGAGCGGTGCAATCACCAGGCCGATCGGGACGTTCACCCAGAAGATCCACTGCCAGGAGATCCCCTCGGTGATGGCGCCGCCGACTACCGGGCCCATCGCCACGCCGAGCCCGGAGACGCCCGACCAGGCGCCGATGGCCAGGCCCCGCTTGCCGTCGGGGACCGCCTCGGAGAGGAGCGTCAGGGAGAGCGGGGTGACCAGCGCAGCACCCAGCCCCTGGATCGCCCGCGCGGCGACGAGGGCCCCGGCGTCCGGGGCAAGCGCCGCTCCCGCCGAGGCGACGGTGAAGACCATCACGCCCAGCGAGAACATCCGCCGGCGCCCAAAACGGTCGCCCAGGGCGGCGCCGGTGAGCAGGAAGACGGCGAAGGTCAGTGTGTAGGCGTTGACCGTCCACTCGAGCTGCTGGAGCGAGGCTCCCAGGTCGACCCGGATCACCGGCAGCGCGGTGGAGACCACGAGGTTGTCGAGCGTCACCATGAACAGCCCGGTCGAGACCAGGACGAAGGTGACCAGCAGGCCCGGCGAACCGCCCTTCGCTTCGCCGCTCATGACTCGTCCTCACACCGCAGGGCCCGGACCCAGGG
>JAUMBN010000223.1:0-3040 GCA_032119675.1 Solirubrobacteraceae bacterium
TCGGCGGCGATCGACGCATCCTCCTCGGCCAGCTCGAGCATCGCCTCGAGGTCGCCGGCGTCGCGGTCGAGCTCCTGCCAGCGGTCGAGTCGCCGGGAGAGCCGGGAGTGCTCGGCGCTGACCTCGGCGGCGGCGGCCTGGTCGTCCCAGAAGCCCTGTGCTCCCATCTGGCCCTCGAGCTCGGCGACCTGCCGAGCCAGCCCCTCGGGGTCGAGGAAGGCGGCAACCTCGCCGCGCCGCTCCTCGATCGATGCGACCCGCTGGGCGGCGCTCTCTGTACCTGTCTCGGAGGCCATCCCGGCGACGCTAGCACCGCGCCGGGAGGGGCGCTGTCGGCCCGAAGGTCAGGCCCTCAGGCCCCGTGGCACTTCTTGTACTTCTTGCCCGAGCCGCACCAGCACGGGTCGTTGCGGCCGATCTGCTCCTCGTCATCGAGGCGCCGCTGCTCGACCGGGGCCGGCTCCTCGAAGGCCACCTCTTCCTCGGCGTAGGCCACGCCTGCGGCCGCACCACCGGCGGCCGCCTCGGCCAGGGCGCCGGGCCCGCCGCCCGACGAGTAGCTCACCGGCCCGGGGACGAGCGGAACGGTCGGGGCGCCCAGCAGCGAGGGGTCCTCCTCGACCTCGACCTCGACGTCCACGTGGTAGACCATCCGCGCGAAGTCCGACCAGATCGAGTTCATCAGGTCGGTGAAGAGGGTGAAGGCCTCGTTCTTGTAGGCGACGATCGGTTCGATCTGCGCGAACCCGCGGAGGTGGATCCCCTCGCGCAGGTAGTCCATGTCGTAGAGGTGCTCCTTCCAGCGCTGGTCGATGGTCTGCAGCAGCAGGTATCTCTCGAGCGCCCGCATCAGCTCGTCGCCCAGCTCCTGCTCGCGGGTGTCGTAGAGGGCCATCGCCTCGTCGATCAGGTCCTGGGTGAGGCTCTCGCGGTCGGGGTTGACGGCCTGGATGTCACGGGTGTTGAGACCGGGGTTGATCGAGCCGACCGGCATGATGTCGGTGAGCCCGACGAAGAGCCCCTCGAGGTCCCAATCCTCGACGTAGTCGCCGATCGTGAAATCCTCGACCATGCGCTCGACCACGCCGGTGATCTCCTCGCGAGCCTGCTCGCCGAGGTCGGCGCCCTCGAGCACCTCGTCGCGGTAGGCGTAGACCACGCGGCGCTGCTCGTTCATGACGTCGTCGTACTCGAGCACCCGCTTGCGGATCAGGAAGTTCTGCTCCTCGACCTTTCGCTGGGCCTTCTCGATCTGTTTGCTGAGCATGCCGGCCTCGATCGGCTCCTCGTTGCCCTCCTGGTCGGTGGCCCCGAGCCGGTCGAGGATCTTGTAGATGCGGTCGCCGGCGAAGAGGCGGACGAGGTCGTCCTCGGCGCTGAGGAAAAAGCGCGACTCGCCGGGATCGCCCTGGCGGCCGGAGCGGCCGCGAAGCTGGTTGTCGATCCGGCGCGACTCGTGTCGCTCGGTGCCGACGATGAAGAGCCCGCCGGCCTCGACGACCCTCTCGCGGTCGGCCGCGACCTGCTCCTCCTTCTCGGCGAGGAGCTCCTCGTACCTGGCATCAAATTCGGGGTCATCACGCCTGATGCCGCGCGCCGCCATTTCGTCACGGGCCAGGTGCTCGGGGCTGCCGCCGAGCTTGATGTCGACTCCGCGGCCGGCCATGTTGGTGGCGATCGTCACCGAACCGGGGCGGCCGGCCTCGGCGATCGTCTCGCCCTCGCGCTCGGCGAACTCCGGCTTGGCGTTCAGGACGGTGTGGGGAACCCCGCGCTGGGCGAGCATCGAGCCGAGCAGCTCGGAGACCTCTACCGAGATCGTCCCCACCAGGACCGGCTGACCCGCCTCGTGGCGCGCGCTGATCTCGCGGACAACGGCGTTCCACTTGCCGTCCCTCGTCTTGAAGACCTGGTCGTTGCAGTCCTCGCGGACCATCGGACGGTTGGTCGGGATCTGGACGACCCCGAGCTCGTAGATCTTCATGAACTCGGTCGCCTCGGTGAGGGCGGTACCGGTCATTCCCGAGAGCGTGTCGTAGAGGCGGAAGTAGTTCTGGAGGGTGATCGTCGCGAGCGTCTGGTTCTCCTCCTGTACGCGCACTCCCTCCTTGGCCTCGACCGCCTGGTGCAGGCCCTCCGACCAGCGGCGCCCTTCGAGGATGCGCCCGGTGAACTCGTCGATGATGTTCACCTGGCCGTCGACGACGGCGTAATCGACGTCGCGCTTGTAGAGCGACTCGGCCTTCAGCGCCTGGATCAGGTGGTTGACCAGGGCGCCGTTCTCGGCCCGGTAGAGGTGCTCGATCCCGAGGAACTTCTCGGCCTTGGCGACCCCCTGCTCGGTGACGGCGACCGTCTTGTGTTTCTCGTCGAACTCGTAGTCGAAGTCGGCGACGAAGTCCTTCTTGGCCCGCGGGTCCATCCCCTCGGGGGCCTTACCGGGCACCATCTGCGGTGCGAGCTTGGCGAAGCGCGCGTAAAGGTCGCCTGCGGCCTCCGGGGCGCCGGAGATGATCAGCGGAGTACGGGCCTCGTCGATGAGAATGTTGTCGACCTCGTCGACGATCGCGAAGTTGTGCATGGCCACCGGACGCCCGTCCTCGCCGATCCGGCCTCCGTGCTGGACCTTCTCCTCGAGCGACTGGGCCATGTTGTCGCGCAGGTAGTCGAAACCGAACTCGGAGTTGGTGCCGTAGGTGATGTCGGCGGCGTAGGCGGCGATCTTCTCCTCCGGCGGCTGCATGTTCTGCAGGACGCCCCAGCTGAAGCCAAGGCCGTCGTAGATCGGGCTCATCCACTCGGCGTCGCGGCGAGCCAGGTAGTCGTTGACGGTGACCACGTGGACGCCCTTGCCCGCCAGCGCGTTGAGGCAGACGGCGAGCGTGCCGGTGAGGGTCTTGCCCTCGCCGGTCTTCATCTCGGCGATGTCGCCGCCGTGGAGGACCATGCCGCCGATCAGCTGGACGTCGAAGTGGCGCATCCCCGTGTAACGGCGCCCGGCTTCGCGCACCAGCGCGAAGCACTCGGGGAGCACGTCATC
>JAUMBN010000224.1:0-17821 GCA_032119675.1 Solirubrobacteraceae bacterium
CCCCGAAACGGCGAAACAAACCAGGCCAACAGGCTTGTCCTGACCACCGCCGCCGGGTCCTGCGATCCCGGTGATTCCCACGCCAATGTCCGAAGAGAGCCTGTCCCGAACGCCGTCGGCCAGCTCGCGTGCAACCTCCGTGCTTACCGCACCGTGGGTGGCGATTGTTTCCGGTCTTACGGAGGCCAACGCGGTCTTGGCATCGTTGGAATAGGCCACTACCCCACCGGCCATGTAATCAGAGGCGCCCGGCGGTTCGGTCAGGCGCCCGGCGACCAGCCCGCCGGTGCATGATTCGGCGACGGCAATGGTCCTCCCCTGTTCCCGGAGCACGACGGCGACCTGGCGGTCGACCGAGGTGCCGTCCGTGGAGAAAAGCGTCTCGGCATGGCGGGAGGTGACGAATGCCGAGAAGGCGTCGTAGGCGGGTTGAGACGACGGCTCGTAGCGAGTCACGATCTCTATCTCGCCGCGGCGCATACACGTGGTGATCTCGAGCTGTTCCAGTGCAATGCCGTCCCTCGAGGCCAGGCGCAGAGTCTCGGCGATCTCTGATTCGGGAATCCCGAAGAGCCTCATCATCTCCTGGCGGATTTCGGTTCGACCTGAGACCGCGGCCCTGAAGGCCTCCGTAGCCACCGCTAGATCCCACATCGGCTTCAGCTCGCGAGGAGGTCCCGGAAGGACGAGAACCGTGGACCCCCCGTCCGATTTGGGCGGCACCACCAGGCCGGGAGCCGTGCCGATGGGCTCCAGAACAGTCGAGCCCTCCGGGATGGTCGCCTGCTTCCGGTTTCCTGCCCGGATCGCATCCATGTCGACGTTGGGCCAGCGACGGGTGGCCCTCTCGAGGATCGCGGCGATTCGGTCCTCGAGGGCCTCGTCGAGCACCATCGGTCGGCCCTGAAAGCGTCCGACTACCTCGGCGGTCAGGTCGTCCGCCGTCGGCCCCAGCCCCCCGCTGGTTACGATCAGCGAACAGCCTTCGTCCCGGAGCCACTGCAGCGCGCTGGTCATGTCGGCCGGCCGGTCGCCGACGACGACCGTGGTCTCGTGTTCTACCCCCAGTTCGCGCAGCTTTTCCGAGCACCAGGGACCGTTTCGGTCTACGACCCGTCCGGTCAGCACCTCGGTCCCCGTCACGAGGATCCCCGCGTGAATGCTCACGCGTTGGCGAGGGGAAAGAGCAGGAGGGCGCCGGGGCTTGCACCGGCGCCGCGGCCGATGAGGAAGAGACCGACGATCACGAGGACGACGAGCACGACGGCGATGGCTCCCCGGTTCAGGCGGCGCCTGCCGCGCGGCTGGACGGGGTTGGCGCTCGTTGGTGCCGGAAGGTCCCCCGTGTACTCGTACCGGAGCTTGAAGTTCTCAACCATGGCCCGGCCGTCCAGCTCCAGGTAGTCGGCGTAGGTGCGCAGGAAGGCCTTGGTTGATGTCGGTTCGGGGAGCAGCTCCCACTCACCGCTCTCGAGGGCCCGGAGGTACTTGCCCCGGATCTTGGTGTCCGCCTCGACCGTGGCGATGTCAAGGCCCGCCCTCTCGCGGGCGCTACGCAGCTGTTCGGCAATCTCGGGCATTGCCCGAGAGGCTAATCACTCGGCTTCTTCAGCGGGTGAGCCGGCAACGACGGTTGCGTCGGACGATCCGGCCTCATTGGGCTCCCTGCCGTCGGGCTCGAGCGAGGAGAGGACTCGCGGCAGGTCGGCAGCCGTGATCAGCACCTGCCGGGGCTTGGAACCCTCGTATCCGCTGATAATGCCCCTCCGCTCAAGCATGTCGATCAGGCGCCCTGCTCTCGTGTAGCCGAGGCGCAGCCGACGCTGGAGCATCGAGGTGGAAGCGGTATCCATTTCCACGACGAGCCGGATGGCCTCGGCAAGCACCGGGTCCTCGTCGGGGTCGTAGCCGTCAGGGTCGCCGGCCTCGGCAGGCGCCTCGGGCTCGACCTCGTCGAGCAGGTCCTCGCGCAGCGCCGGCTCGCCCTGTCGCGCCCAGAACCGGGTGAGCTCCTCGATCTGTGCCTCGTCGATGTACGCGCCCTGGATGCGCTGAAGGCGGGACGAACCGAGGGGCGAGAAGAGCATGTCGCCCTGGCCAAGAAGCGTCTCGGCTCCGTTCTGGTCAAGGATGACGCGGGAATCGGTCTGGCTCGAGACGGCGAAGGCGATACGCGAGGGAACGTTGGCCTTGATCATCCCGGTGATGACATCGACACGGGGGCTCTGGGTGGCAAGAACCAGGTGAATCCCTACGGCACGGGCCTTCTGCGCGAGGCGGATGATGGCGTCCTCCACGTCGCCGGGGGCGACCATCATCAGGTCGGCCAGCTCGTCAATCACGCAAAGGAGGTAAGGAAGGGGCTCCTCCCCGTCGGCGACCCTCCTGCGGTTGAGCTCGGGAAGCGAGCGGGTCTTGGCCACGGACATGATTCCGTAGCGCCACTCCATCTCCCGGACCAGGTTCTGAAGCGCGTTTGCCGCCATGCGCGGGCTTGTGATAACCGGGGTCAGAAGGTGAGGGATGGCCTCGTAGTGGTTCAGCTCGACCTGCTTGGGGTCCACGAGCACCAGCCTCACCTGGTCGGGCGTTGCGCGCAGGAGGATCGAACTGAGCATGGAGTTAACCGCCGCCGACTTACCGGCTCCCGTGGTGCCGGCCACCAGGATGTGGGGCATCTTGGCCAGGTCGGCGGTCACTGCGCGGCCTCCGACATCCTTGCCGAGGAAGACGGTCAGCGGGCTGGCGTCGGAAGGCATGTCGCCAAAGACGTCGCCGAGCGTAACGAGGTGGCGAGTCTGATTGGGGACCTCCACTCCCACCGCCTGCTTCCCGGGAATAGGAGCGAGAATCCGGATATCGGTGGCTGCCAGGGCGTAGGCCAGGTCGTCCTTGAGGTTGCCGACCTTGTTCATCTTCACCCCCGGCGCAAGCTTGAGCTCGTAGCGGGTGATGTGGGGGCCTGAGACCGTTCCGACCAGGGAGGCCTCGATCCCGAAGTGGCTCAGGGCTTCGAGCAGCGCCTCGCCGGTCGCTCCTCCTTCGGAACTCGCGGTTCCCTTGCGAGCCTTGGAGCGGGTGAGGAGTTTGGGGCTTGGCAGTTTGTAGGCGATGGCGCGCCCCGGTGAGGGAAGCGGCTCGGGCTCCTCGTCCGTTTCGGTGCCGCCTGTTGCGAAATCGGCCGCCCCGGCGCCTTCCACGAGATGCCCAGCGGGATCCTCGAGCGCGGCTTCGTCGACGGCGGCAACCTCGGTAGTGAGGATCTCCTCCCCGCCCTCCCCGGCGGCTTCCAGCTCGTCGGAGGGCCAGGGGTCGACTGCGTGGACGACCGGCTCTTCGTCTTCGGGCTCGGGCGGGGCGATGGGCTCAGGCTTCTCGGGGCTGCGCGCAATGGCGCCGGCGCCGCGCCGGGCGAGGGCCGCGCCCTCGGAGGCTGAGCGGCTGAGCGCGGTGATCAGCGTCGCGATGGACAGGCCGGTCACGACGAGCAGGCCGGCGATCAGCCCGAAGATGGCAAGGAGGTGCGCGCCAACCGGGCCGACGAGACCGGCGACTCCGACGTAGAGGCCGTCCCCGAGGGCACCGCCCCGCTGGTCGAAGAATTCCGGCTGCCAGCTCTCCTGCCGGGGAGCGTCGGGTCCCACCCCGAAGGTCCCGGCGGCGAGGGCCAGGGCAAGGAAGGCAACGATCATTACCGCCCCGATACGAACGTTTCCGCGCACCGGCATGACCGGCTTGAGGATCATCAGGATCCCCCCGGCTGCGAGTGCTACCGGGACGAGGTAGGCGGCCTGGCCGAGCGCCCACTCGAGGCCGGCGACCAGCTGCTCGCCCCCAATACCTGCATTGCCGCTCGAATAGAGCGGGAAGGCGATGAAGATGGCCAGCGCAACGAGGGCGAGGCCGAGGAGGTCACGCTGCCGCTGGTCGAGCTCTGTGGCTGAGGGCCACGAGGGCCGTTTGGGCGAGGCCTGCGGCTTGCGGCGCGGCCGCTGGGCGGGCTTGCGACCGCCCTTGGAGGCCTTGGTCCGCGGCTTGCTGGGCTTATTCCGTGTCGTGGCCATACAAGGCGCACGTTCGACGCCGGCGGCCGGCTCCCTTCATTTTCCCGTTAGGGGGCCGCGTACCCTGTGGAGCGTGGCTGAACGAGTCCCGCGCGTGCTGGTTGTCGAGGATGACGAGGAGATTGCGAGCGTCCTTCAGAGGTCTCTGCGCATGGAGGGCTACGAGGCCGAGCTATGCGATGACGGAAGCGAAGCGCTCGCTCATAGCCGGACCTTCAATCCCGACCTTGTAGTCCTGGACCTTGGCCTCCCCGGCCTCGACGGAATGGAGGTCGCCCGGCTCCTTCGGGAGGAGACGGCTGGAGACGTACCGATCCTCATGCTCACGGCCCGGGACGCCTTTGAGTCACGGGTGGAGGGCCTGGACGCCGGGGCTGATGACTACCTCGTCAAGCCGTTCGACCGGGAGGAGCTCCTCGCCCGTATCCGTGCTCTGCTGCGCCGGCGGCCGCCTCGTGGAAGCGCGTCGCTGGCGGTCGGTGATCTCGAGCTCAATCCCGACCGCCACGAGGTCAGGCGTGGCGATCGGGTTGTCGACCTCACCCAGCGGGAGTTCGAGCTGCTCGAGTTCATGATGCGAAATGAGCGAATCGTCATCGCCCGCCAGCAGCTCCTGGAGGACATCTGGGGATACGACCCGTTCGCCGACACGAACACGATCGAGGTCTTCGTTTCAAACCTGCGCCGAAAGCTGGAGGCGGGAGGCGAACCGCGGATACTCCACACCATCCGCGGAGCGGGGTATGTCCTCCGTGCTTAGCCGACTGAGCATCCGCTGGCGCCTCGCATTGATCTCTGCGGCGCTGACCTTTCTGGTCCTGTGCAGTTTCGCGCTTGTCTTCGGCCAGCTGACGGCCGACCGGATCCGCTCCGATTTCGCGTCCGACACCGCCGAGGCGGCGAGCAGACTCGACCAGCGGCTGACCCTCGTCCGGGACGGGGATGGCGGGTTCGACATCGAACCGTCGCTCGATCTCTATGCGGCGCCCAACAACGCTGCGATCAGGCTCTTTTGGGCCAATCGCGAGCCGATCCCCGGAGGGGCCACGCGCGGAGCCCCCGAGCTCGGCATTCCAACCGAGCCTGGTTCCCGGGAGTACCGCGGGTTCCTGGTCGAAATCCGCCTGGCCCGGCTCCAGCCCGTCGGCGCCGCCTCCGGTTCAGCCCTCACCTTCCCGGTGTGGATCGAGTATGCAAGGCCCCTCGCCGACCTTGAGGCCACCATCGCCCGCCTTCGCCTGATCCTGCTTCTTGGCGTGGGCGGCGGCACGCTCCTCGCGCTCATGGGCGGACTCGCGCTCGCCCGCAGGTCGCTCAGGCCGGTAACCGATATCACGGCGGCAGCCCACGAGATCAGCCAGACCGGCGACCCGACGCTCCGGGTGCCTCAGCCGCGAAACGACGATGAGGTCGCGGAGCTCGCGAGGACCTTCGACGAGATGCTTGAGTCCCTGGAGCAGTCGCAGAAGCAGACCGAAGACGCACTCGTCAGGCAGCGTGAGTTTGTAGCCGACGCCTCCCACGAGCTCCGAACGCCGCTGACCAGCGTGTTGGCGAACCTGGAGCTACTGTCCAGCGACCTCGAAGGGGATGACCGCGAGGCGGCGCAGGCCGCTCTGCGCAGCACCCGGCGCATGCGGCGAATCGTTGCCGACCTGCTTCTGCTCGCCAGAAGCGACGCCGGGAGTGAACCGGTGCGGGACGAGGTCGACCTGGGCAGGATCGCCCGCGAGGCGGCCGTGGAGGCGGCGTCGCTGGCAGCCGACCACGAGATGGTCGTCGACGCGCCCGGCGGCACCACGGTCTGTGGCGATCCCGACGAGCTGCACCGGATCGTCCTGAACCTCGTTGAGAACGCGGCGCTGCACACACCGCCAGGCACGCGCGTGACGGTGCGCGTGGCGCGGGACGGGTCGAGGGCGAGGCTCGTTGTGGAGGATGACGGCCCCGGGATACCGCCCGACCAGCGCAAGCGAATATTCGACCGGTTCGTACGGCAGGGCGGTGACAGCGGCCGGTCAACCGGGCTCGGGCTGGCCATCGTACGCGCCGTCGCCGAGGCTCACGGGGGCTCGGTCACGCTGGCCGATGCGGCTCCCGGCAGCCGCTTCACGGTGGACCTCCCGCTTGCGGGCCCCGGGGCCCTGACTGCGCCTCGCGAGCCTGCTCCCTCCGGGGAGAGGCTCAAACCTCGATAACGACCGGCAGCACCATCGGGCGCCGGCGCAGCTTCTTGTAGACCAGCTCGGCGAGGTTGTCGTGGAGCATCCGCTGGACCACGTCGGGCTCCCGGCTTCCCTCCCGGGCGGCGCGGTTCAGCGTCGAGTCGACCTCCCGGCCCAGCGCGTCGATCAGACCCTCGGCCTCGTCCGGGAACGGCACGCCACGGAAGATGATCTCCGGCTCCCCAACCGGCTTGCCGTCGGACTCGGAGATTGTCGCCACGACGATGAAGATGCCGTCGGCGCTCAGCATCTTGCGGTCCCTGAGGGCCGCGTCGTTGGGGTCCCCGAGCTCGACGCCGTCTACGAAGATCATTCCTGCGCCAACCTCTTCCCCGAAGGCGGCGCCGTCGGCCCCTACGTCCAGCGGGAGGCCGTTTCGTCCGATGAAGACCCGGTCGGCATCGATCCCTACCGCCTCGGCCAGCTCCCCGTGAAGCTCCTGGCGCTGGGTGTCCCCGTGGGCCGGCATCACGTACTTCGGCTTGGTCAGGTTGAGCATCAGCTTGAGCTCTTCCCGGTACCCGTGCCCGGAGGCGTGGATCGGTGCGTCCTTCGGAGTGATGACCTCGCAGCCCAGCTGGTAGAGGCGGTCGATCGTTTCGTTGACTGCCCGCTCGTTGCCGGGCACCGGCGTGGCGCTGAAGATCACGGTATCTCCGCGCTTGAGCTTCACCTGGCGGTGGTCCCCGACCGCCATTCGGCGCAGCGCGCTGAGCGGCTCTCCCTGTGAACCGGTCGAGATGATCACGATCTCGTCGTCGCGGAGCCCTTCGAGCTCACGCGGCTCCACGAGCATTGATTTCGGAATGTCGATATGGCCGAGGGAACGGCCGATGTTGACGTTCTTCCTCATGGAACGGCCGATCAGGCAGACCTTCCTGTCCTCGGCCCTGGCTGCGTCGACCACCTGCTGGACGCGGTGGATGTTGGAGGCGAAGGATGTAACGAGGATCCTTCCACGGCAGTTGTGGAAAGCGGCCTCAAGGTGAGGGCCGACGCCGGCTTCGCTGGCGGAGTAACCGGGACGGTCGGCGTTGGTCGAGTCACCGAATAGGACGAGCAGCCCCTCGTCACCGAGCCTGGCGAGCCGGGCCAGGTCGGCGGTGCGCCCGTCGACGGGGGTCTGGTCGAACTTGTAGTCCCCGGTGACGAGGACCGTACCTGCGTCGGTGGTGACGGCTACGGCCACCGCATCAGGTATCGAATGGGTCATCCTGATCAGCTCGACGTCGAAGGGCCCGAGCTCGAGAAGCTCGCCCGGCTCAACGTCCTCGACCTCGACCTCACGAAGCTTGTGCTCGTCAAGCTTGGAGCGCGCCATCGCCATGGTCAGCGGCGCCCCGAATACCGGCGGCATCTCTCCACCTTCTCCGATTTCCCGCAGCATCCAGGGCAGCCCCCCGAGGTGGTCCTCGTGGCCATGGGTTATGACGATCCCCTCGATGTCGTCGATTCGCCCGCGCAGGCAGCTGAAGTCCGGGAGAACGAGGTCGATGCCAACCATCTCGGCGGTAGGGAACCGGACCCCGCAGTCGACGATGAGGATCCGCCCCTCGTATTCGAGGACGGTCATGTTCTTCCCTATCTCCCCCAGCCCGCCGAGCGGGAGGATCCGGAGCTTCTCCGCGGCCATCAGGAGGACGGCTCGAGGCCTGTCGCGACCATTGCTTCGCGTACCGCCGCCCGCTCCTCGTCGCTCGCCTCGACGAGAGGCAACCTGAGAGGACCGGCGGGGAGCCCCATCATTGACAGGGCAGCCTTGATCGGGATCGGATTGGTGGTTACGCCGAGGGCGTCGAAGAACGGGCGCAGGCGCTGGTCGATCTCGCGGCGCCGCCCGGAGTCGTCGACCATCTCACGCATCTGGGTCCCCACGAGGTGGCTCGCTACGAGGATTCCCCCCTCGCCTCCCATATCCAGGACATCGCCGAGCATGTCGTCGTTGCCGGCGTAGATGCCGAGGCCTTCCACCGGGGCGAGGTTCTCCGGGTTCGCCTGCTTTACGTAGAGCACGGTCGGGATCTCGGCAAGTTCGGCAAGCTGGTCGTTAGGCAGGTCCAGCCCGGTTCGCGTGGGGATGTTGTAGAGGACGATCGGCAGGTCGCTGGCTGCGGCGATCGCCTCGTAATGTGCGCGTACGCCCCGGCGGTTGGGACGGTTGTAGTAAGGGGTGACCGAGAGAACGGCGTCGGCGCCAAGCTCCGCCGCCCGGCGGGTCATGGCGACGGCATGGGCGGTGTCGTTCGAGCCCGTCCCGGCGATCACCGTCGTCCCGGCAGGGCGTTCCTGCACGGCGAGCTCGATCATTCGCAGGTGCTCGTCGGTAGTGAGGGTCGGCGCCTCGCCGGTGGTTCCGCAGACGACGAAGCCGTCCGAGCCGTTCTCGGCGCACCAGCCGAGCAGTTCCACGAAGCCGACTTCGTCGATTGAGCCGTCGGGCTTCATCGGCGTTACCACCGCGGTGAGGATCGCCCCCAGCGACATCAGGCCACCCTACCCACGGAATCTGCGGCTGCGGGACCGCTCACAGCAGGTTCTCGAGCCCGACTACCGGCGAGCTCTCCAGTCCACCGACACGCCTGACGGCGAGCAGCACGCCCGGCATGAAGCACTCCCGGTCAACGGTGTCATGGCGGATCGTCAGGGTCTCTCCCGTGCTCCCGAGAATGACCTCCTGGCTGGCCACGAGGCCCGGGAGCCTGACCGAGTGGATCGGCGGCTCGCCGCCGAGGCCGTCGGCCATCCGGCCGGCGGTAAGGGCCGCTGTTCCGCTCGGCGCGTCAAGCTTCTTTTCGTGATGGAGCTCCACTATCTCCGCGGAGGGGAAGAACCCAGCTGCCTCCTCGGCGAAGCGAATCATCAGGACGGCGCCGATGGCGAAGTTGGGTGCCGCGAAGACGTTCGCCCCCGTGATCGAATTGAGCGCGGCCGTATCGAAACCGGTCGTACCGATCACGACATGCACGCCGGCGTCGGCGGCCAGGCGGGCGTTTTCCAGCGCACTGTCGGGGACGCTGAAGTCCACCAGTACGTCGGCGGTGGCGATCGCCTCGGCGACTCCGCAGCCGAGCTCGGGATCGGCGCGACCGACAAGTTCCATGTCGTCTGCCGCCTCAACGGCCCGGCAGACCGTCGCGCCCATGCGACCGCCGGCCCCGGCTACGGCAACCTTGATCGGTGCTGCCACCGGGCTTCCTCAGTCGCGGTCGTCGCCGCGGCGGTGCCGCGGACGGCGCGAGCGACCACCGCGGTCGCCCCCGCCCCGGCGCTCGCGTCCCCCGCCATCGCCGTTACCGGAGGCCGAAGCCGCGGCGAGCTCGTCGGCGCTCTTGCCGGCGACCGACGGGTCCTCGGCACGACGGAGCCCGATGCGCCCGCGCTCACGGTCGACCTCGAAGACGCGAACCTCGATCTCGTCCCCGCGGCTGAGGACGTCTTCGACGCTCTCGACGCGTTCGCCCGGCAGGACGTTTGAGATGTGCAGGAGGCCATCGGTGCCCTTGGTGAGCTCGATGAAAGCCCCGAAGGTGGTGGTCTTCACAACCTTCCCGGTGAACTCGTCACCAACCTCGATCTCCTTCATCATCGACTCGATGCGGTCTTTCAGCGCCTCTCCAAGCTCGCCGTTGGACGAGTAGATCAGAACCTGGCCGTCGTCGTTGACGTCGATCTGGGACTCGAACTCCTCGGCCAGGCCGCGGATGGTCTCGCCGCCCTTGCCGATCAGCAGGCCGATCTGCGAGGGGTCGATCTGCAGCTGCATAATCCGCGGCGCGTAGGGGGACATCTCCTCGTTCGGGCCGGAGATGACCTCATTCATCTGGCCGAGGATGTTCAGCCTGGCATCGCGGGCCTGCGCGAGCGCGTCGCGCAGGATGTCGAAGGTAACCCCGGTGATCTTGATGTCCATCTGCAGCGCGGTGATCCCCTCGCTTGTGCCGGCAACCTTGAAGTCCATGTCCCCGAGGTGATCCTCGACGCCGGCGATATCGGTCAGGACGATGTAGTCATCGCCCTCCTTGATCAGGCCCATCGCGATGCCGGCCACAGCGGCCTTGATCGGGACCCCGGCGTCCATCAGTGACAGCGACGAGCCACATACCGAAGCCATGGAGGACGATCCATTCGACTCGAGGATGTCCGAGACCACGCGAATCGTGTACGGGAAGTCCTCGGTGCTCGGCACTACCGGCACGAGAGCGCGTTCAGCGAGCGCCCCGTGGCCGATGTCCCGGCGCTTGGGGCCGCGCATGAAGCCGGCTTCGCCCACCGAGAACGGCGGGAAGTTGTAGTGATGCCAGTAGAACCGCTGCTTCTCGAGGCCGAGCGTGTCGAGTCGCATCTCCTCCTTGAGCGTGCCGAGCGACGCCACCGACAGGGCCTGCGTCTGGCCGCGGGTGAAGAGGGCCGATCCGTGCGTACGCGGCGCCACCCCCACCTCGATCGAGATGGGTCGGATCTCGTCGGCGCTGCGGCCGTCCGGCCGCTTCTTGTCGACGGCGATGCGCGTGCGCACCACCGACTTCTCGAGCTTGGCGAAGGCGCCTGCGGCCGCGGCACGCTTCTCCGCGAAGTCCTCCGCATCCACCGGGCCGGCGTACTGGGCGATGACCGCCTCTTCCACTGCGGCGGTCGCGTCCTGGCGCTCGAGCTTGTCCTCCACCTGGGTCGCGGCGTCGAGGTCGGCTCCGTGGGAGCCCTTGATCTGTTCAGCCAGTTCGTCCAGGCTCGGCGGCTGCTCGACGACGATTTTCTCCTTGCCGGCCTTCTCGGCCAGTTCGCGCTGGAGGGCGCAGAGCTTCTTGATCTCGGCGTGGGCGATATCGAGGGCGTCGAGGACCTCGGCCTCGGTGATCTCGTTGGCCCCCGCCTCGACCATCAGGATGGCCTCGTCGGTACCGGCGACCACGAGGTCGAGCTCGCAGCCCTCGAGGAGGGATTCCTCCTCCGGGTTGACGACAAAGCTGCCGTCGATCTTGCCGATTCGCACAGCGCCGACCGGGGTCGGAAGCGGTACCGGGGAGATCATCAGCGCAGCGGAGGCGCCGTTCATGGCGAGGATGTCGTAGGGATTGACGTGGTCGACGCTCAGTGGCATAGCCACCAGCTGCGTCTCGTAGTGCCAGCCCTTCGGGAAGAGGGGCCTGATGGGGCGGTCGATCATGCGGGCGGTGAGGGTCCCCTTTTCGCCCGAGCGCCCCTCGCGCTTGAAGAACGAGCCGGGAATCTTCCCGGCGGCGTACATCCGCTCCTCGACATCCACCGTCAGCGGGAGGAAGTCGACATCGCGCAGGTTGCCGACGGTTGCGGTGCAGAGAACCATGGTGTCGCCCTGGCGGACGACGACGGCGCCGCCGGCCTGCTTGGCCATGCGCCCCGTCTCGAAGGAAATATCGCTGCCGCCGATCTCGGTCGAGACCGTGGTCACAGCTGGAGAACTCATACTTTTTTCGTACCTCGCTTCGGGGCCGCCTACGGATCCTGCGGGCCCCGGGTCTAAATCACTTTCGGTATCCGATGCAGGGATCCTAGCCGCTGGGCGACGTCGGGACGGTCGCGGCCGGTCAGGCTCCTCCGGTGATCGGGTCCGGCAGCTCGGTCAACAGCCGGCCGCCGATGACGAACGAGGGTGTCGAGATGGCGCCGGCACGCAGGGCCTCCGAGGTCTGGGAGGCGACGGTCGCAAGGACCTTTTCGGAGCGTCGGTCGGCCTCGAATCGATCGAGTGAAAGTCCCAGAGCGCCGCAGAGCTGCCACAGGTGGGGATCGTCTGTCCGGCCCGGGTCGCCGAAGAGGGCGTCGTGGAACCCCCAGAACGCTCCCTGCAAAGCCGCGGCTTCGGCGGCAGCGGCTAGTGGAACGGCTCGCCGGTGGCGGCTCGAAATGGCGATGTGACGAAAGTGGACGAGTACCCCGCTGTCGGCCAGGGAGCTGGCGGCCAGGGCGCACTCGGGGCAGGTGAAATCGGCGAAGAAGACGACCGGCAACCCGTCCTTGGGCCCGCGGCGGTGGTCGTCCGGTCCCGGGGGGCGGCAGTCGGCGCTGGTCAGCTCGCGCATCGCGGCGAGGTTAGTCCACCTCCGGTGCCTTGCCCGTAAGCCCCTTGTGAAGATTCATGTCCTCGAACACCGCCAGGAGCTCGATGGGTCCCCGGAGGAGGTCTTTCCCTTCTTTGCCGATGCCCACAATCTCGAGGCGATCACCCCGCCGCTTCTGCGGTTCCAGGTGCTGACCCCGCGTCCGATCGACATGCACGCGGGCACGCTCATCGAATACCGGCTCCGGGTGCACGGGTTTCCGGTGCGATGGAAGACAAGGATCGAGGAGTGGAGTCCTTCCTCGCGGTTCGTGGATCGCCAGCTCAAGGGTCCCTACCGGCTGTGGCATCACACCCACACGTTTGAGGAGCTTCCGGGCGGGAGGACGCTGATGACCGACATCGTCCGCTACTCGGTCGGGTTCGGGCCCGCCGGCGAGATCGCCTGGAGGCTGTTCGTCAGGTCGGATGTCGAGAAGATCTTCGACTATCGGGCCGAGGTGATCGGCCCACTGCTGGCTGCCGATATTGAGAAGCGCAGCGCGAAGCTTCAGACGGCCTGAAGGCCGTCGAAGATGAGGTTCACGCCGGGGAGGTCGCCCGGGGTGTCAGCGAGGTGGCTCCAGGCCACCCGGCCGTCGGGGCCGACGATCACGAGGGCCCGGTTGCTCATTCCGCCGGGCTCGAAGTAAGCGCCGAAGACCCGGCACGCCTCGCCCTTGGGCTCGAAGTCCGAGAGCTGCGGGATGTCTACACCGAGCTTCTCGCGAAATGCGGCCTGTGAGACAGACGAATCGGTCGAGACACCGTAGATCACCGCGTCGTTGGCCGTTATCTCCGGCAGCGCCTCGTTGTAGATCTGGAGCTGGTCGGTGCAGACCGAGCTGAAGGCAAACGGGTAGAAGACCAGGATCGTCGTCGTTCCCTGGAGGTCGGCCTCGGTGAACTCGCTGCCGTCCTCCCGCTTGAGAGTGAAGGCCGGGACCTCGCTGCCGGCGGCGATGATGCTCACTTGCGCAGGCCGAGCTCGGAGACCAGCGAGCGGTAGGCCTCGATGTCCTTGGCCTGCAGGTAGTCCAGCAGGCGCCGGCGGCGACCCACGAGCATCAGCAGGCCACGGCGGGAGGCGTGGTCCTTCGCGTGGCCGCGAAGGTGGCCGGTCAGGTCCTCGATCCGCTGCGTCAGCAGTGCAACCTGCACGCGTGCATCCCCGGTGTTGGCGGCGCTGCCGCCGAACCGTTCCGCGATCTCAGCGGTCTTTTCGGGCGTTAGGGTGCTCATCGGCGAAGCACGGTAGCAGGCGCCCTAGCCCCCGGCCAGCAGGGCTCTGGCGTCCGCCACGTCCTTGGCCATCTGCTCGATGAGTGCCTCGGCGTCGTCGAACTCGAGCTCCGGACGAAGCCGGTTTTGAAAGCGCAGCTTCAGCTCGCTCCCGTAGAGGTCACCGTCGAAGTCGAGCAGGTGGGCCTCGATCAGCTCACCGAGCTCCGAGTCGAACGTCGGCCGGACACCGATGCTTACCGCGGCGGGAATCACAGAACCGTCATCGAGCACGGCGAAGGCGCTGTAAACACCGTGGCCCGGCAGGCACCTCCTGGGGTCGGGCTCAAGGTTCGCCGTCGGATACCCCAGCCCGGTCCCCCGCTTCTCGCCCTGCGCGACAGTTCCGGAGAGCTCGAAGCTCGACTCGAGGAGGTTATTTGCGCCTCCTAGATCGCCTTCGGTGACCAGGTCGCGGATCCACGAGGAGCTTACGACGCGTCCGTCGCGCTCGAGCAGCTCGACGACCGTGGTCTCGAACGAGGGCTGGGAGACGAGCAGGCCGGCGTCCCCGCCCGCTCCCTTCCCGAACCTGAAGTTCTCGCCTACCCGGACCTCCGTGGCCCCAAGACGCTCTACGAGTACGGCGTCGACGAACTCCTGCGGTGTCTGCGTGGAGAAGCTTCGGTCGAACGGAATGACGACCATTTCCTCAACGCCAAGGCCCGACACCAGTTCCGCCTTGCGCTCCGTGCTGGTCAGCAGGCCGGGAGCTCGCTCCGGAGCAAGTATCTCGAGGGGATGAGGGTCGAAGGTCAGGACCGTGTCGGCATCGCCGATAACCGACCGGTGACCGGCGTGAACGCCGTCGAAGGTGCCCACCGCAACGCGGCGCGCCTTGGGGACTGCGTCATCGAGGGCCGTGACCTTCATCCCCTGAACCCTACGACGGGCTTGAGTATCCCGGGCGCCTCCCCCGATTCCCTCGCAATTGCGACCGCCTCCCCCTCGTGGATCATGAGAACCTCGTCGGGCCGATTGCCAGGCCCGATCCAGGCCGGCGGGCGCAGCGGCGCCCGCGGCTCAAGTGCCTGACCGTGGCCGGCCCTGCGGGACTCCTCTTCGTCGAGTTCCACTGCTGTAAGGAACGTGAGCGCCCCTCCGATGGAGATAACGGTTTCCGGATCGGCGTCCTCAAGTAAGAAGGGCCCAACCGAAAGCCGGGTGAGCGCCGTCGTATACGCGTCGCCCAGCTCTGAGACCAGCGACCTGACGTATGTGCCCGAAGAGCAGAAGATTCGCAGGCTCACCTCGTCGCCCTCCCGGCCGATTTCGAGGAACTCGTAGACGGTCACCTCGCGCTCCGGCGGCTCCACGGGCTCCCCGGCTCGGGCGAGCTCGTACGCCCTCCGGCCACCGACATGGACCGCACTGAAGGCGGGTGGCCGCTGCAGGATCCGGCCGCTCGCGAGCCTGAGGGGCTCTTCGGGCACGCTCCCGGTCTCGCGAATCTCGCCTTCGGGATCGCCGGTGCTGGAGACCCAGCCGAGCCGCGCCGTCGCCGCGTACTCCTTGGGCAGGCGAGTGAACCAGTCCTGCGTGCGGCAGGCCCGCCCCAGCAGCACGATCAGCAGCCCGGTGGCGAACGGGTCAAGCGTCCCGGCATGCCCGAACTTCGACGCCCCGTGGCGGCGCGCGACCGCGGCCGCCGCCTTGCGGGAGCTCTCGCCGGCCGGCTTGTCGACGAGGACGATCCCGTCCGGGGGACTACCGCTGCTTGAGGATCTGCTCACTGAGGAAGCCAAGCAGAGCTTCGGGATCCATGGTGGTCCGGAAGCCGGCTGCGGCGGGGTGGCCGCCCCCACCCCCCTCCCGGGCTATCTGTGAGACGTCGACCGAGCCGTCGCTCGAACGAAGCGAGACTCGCCATTCACCGGGGGCTGATTCACCCAGCTCCCGCACGAGTGCTGCAACCCGCGTTCCGTCCACCGCGCGCAGGAAGTCGACGATTCCCTCGGTGTGGTCGGAGCTGGCTCCTGTTTGCGCAAAGTCAGTAGCCGTGAGGATGGAGACCGTGAGCGCTCCGTCCAGGGGCCGCTGGACCGCGCTGAGGCCCCGGGCGAAGAGCCGCAGCTTTGCCCCGGGGAGCCGTTCGTAGATTCGACGGTAGATCAGGTTGTGGTCGATCCCGGCATCGAGCAGTTCGCCGGCCATCCGGTGTGAGCGCGAGTCGGTGTTGGAGTACATGAAGCGGCCGGTGTCCGTTACCAGCCCCACATAGAGGGCTTCGGCAACTCCGGGAGTCAGCTCGCACCCGAGGTCACCGATCATCTCCCAGACGATCTCCGCCGTGCACGAGGCCCCGCTGTCGACGTAGTTGATCGAGCCGAAGCCGGTGTTGTCATGGTGATGGTCGATGTTGACAAGGCTGGCGGGCATGGCGCCGGGATCCACGAGCGAACAGCGCTCGGCATTTCCGCAGTCCAGGAGCACGACGACCCTGTCTCCGATGTCCTGCGGGATTTCTGTGGTGACGCCGGCAACGTCCAGCCAGTCGTACTCGTAGGGGAGCGGCAGGTCGTCCGGGCCGATATGGACCAATGCGTCCTTGCCGAGTGACTGCAGGAGCCACCCCAGGGCGAGGAGCGAACCAACCGCGTCACCGTCCGGGTGCTCATGAGTTGCCAGAATCAGGGAATCGGCACCCTTGAGCGCCTCGATCGCTTCCGAACGGGCGGTCGCGATTCCGGCGGTGCTCATGGTTCCTCCCCCTGGCTGCGAAGTATCTCCTCGACCCTTACGGCCTGTGCGGCGGTGTCATCCAGCCTGAAGCTGAGGGTAGGGGTTCGTTTCATGCGCAGCTGGTCGGCGATCTGGGCCTGGATACGGCCGTGAGCGGACTGGAGCCCCTCGATTGCGGCGTCGCCTGCCGCGCTATCTCCCATCACGCTTACGAACACTTCGCTGTGGCGCAGGTCGGCGCTGGTACGTACGTCGGTGATAGTGACGAAGCCTACCCGGGGATCGGCGACGTACGTAGCTACCGCCTCGGCAACGACCTGGCGGATCACCTCGTCGACCCGTCGCATCCTGTGGCTCATGGTGCTGTCGCGGGCCTGCAGGGATGCCGGGAGGGACTCAGCTGAGCTCCCGTTCAACCTCACGCGTGTCGAAGACTTCGATCACGTCACCTTCCTTGACGTCCTGGAAGTTCTCGAGGGTGATGCCGCACTCCATGCCTTCGGTCACCTCGCGCGCGTCCTCCTTGAAACGCTTGAGGCTGTCGATCCTGGTCCCGTAAACGACCGACCCGTCGCGAATGACGCGAGCACGTGCGTTTCGCACCACCTTGCCGGACGTGACCTTGCAGCCGGCGATCGTCCCTACCTTCGATGCCTTGAAGGTCTGCAGCACCTCGGCCGACCCGACCTCGACCTCGACCTCCTCGGGCTCGAGCATCCCGGTCATGGCGCCGCGAAGGTCATCGAGGGCGTTGTAAATGACCGAGTAGGTGCGGATCTCGACTCCCTCACGCTCGGCGTTGGCGCGGGCTTCGCCGACCGGGCGCACGTTGAATCCCAGGATCACCGCGTCGGAGGCCGCGGCGAGCATCACGTCCGATTCGTTGATCCCGCCTACGCCGCGGTGGATGATGTTGACGGCGACCTCCTTCTGCGGGAGCTTGGCGATTTCGTCCTCGAATGCTTCCAGGGAGCCGGAGACGTCTGCCTTTAGAACGAGGTTGAGGTCCTTGAGTTCGCCCTCCTTGATCTCGGTGAACAGGTCGTCGAAGGAGACCTTGCGACCCGACAGGCGAGCCTGAGCCTCGTTCTTCAGACGCGTGGCTCTCTCTTCGGCCTGCTGGCGTGCAGAGCGGTCGTCTTCGGCAACCAGGACGAACTCGCCGGCGTCGGGAACCCCGTCGAAGCCGAGGACCTCCACGGGGTCCCCCGGTCCCGCGGAAGGGCAGTCCTGCCCGTTGTAGTCGTGCATGGCCCGGACTTTGCCCCAGTGTGCCCCGGCAACCAGCGGGTCGCCAACTCGCATGGTGCCTCTCTGCACCAGGACCGTCACGACGGGTCCACGACCAGGGTCGAGCCTCGATTCCACGATCACGCCACTCGCCCGTGCGTCCGGGTTGGCCTTCAGGTCGGCGAGCTCGGCAACGACGAGGAGGGTTTCGAGGAGGCTGTCAATCCCCTCTCCCGACCTGGCCGAGACGTCGACGTACTCGG